>CAYUKF010000005.1:24524-26573 GCA_964445215.1 uncultured Thiotrichales bacterium | reverse complement strand
AATGGCATCTATGAAAGCAATCTTAATAAAAACAAGGTTGATCTTGTCCGTGGGATGGGGCAATTTGTCAATGCCCATACTGTGGCAGTCGATGATAGGCATTACTCGGCTGAACATATTCTCATCGCCACTGGCGGCTATCCCAGCGTGCCGAATATCGAAGGTGCTGAACTGGGCATCACTTCTGATGGCTTTTTTGAGCTCAGCCAGCAACCAAAACACGTTGCGGTGGTCGGTGCAGGTTATATCGCTGTTGAGCTGGCGGGTATGTTGTGTGGCCTCGGTAGCAAGGTGCAACTACTGGTACGGCGTGACGCGCCCTTGCGAAATTTTGATCACAGCATCAGCGCCGCGCTGATGCTAGAGATGGCAGCGCAAGGTATTGATCTGGTGACTCAGGCCACACCCAAACGCCTGAGTAAAAATGAAAATTCATTAAGCCTGGAGCTGGAAGATGGACGCCAACTAACACACCTTGATACGGTGATCTGGGCAATAGGCCGTCTTCCTGCAAGCAATAATCTCAACCTGGATAAGGCGGGTATTCAGTCCAACTCACGTGGCTTCATCGAAACTAATGAATATCAAGAGACCGATGTCAAAAATATTTATGCTGTCGGTGATATTACCGGGCGTGCCGCACTAACACCGGTAGCTATTGCCGCAGGACGTCGCTTGGCCGACCGCTTGTTCAATCAGCGAACCGATGCAAAACTGGATTACAACACCATACCCACCGTCGTTTTTAGTCATCCGCCAATTGCTACGGTTGGCTTAACCGAAGCGCAAGCACGCGATGCCTATGGTGACAAAGTAAAACTCTACACATCAAGCTTTACACCCTTACGTAATGGTATTACCGACGATAAACCCAAATGTACAATGAAACTTATTGTCACTGGTAATGACGAAAAAATAATTGGCTGTCACGTGATTGGCGAAGGTGCCGATGAGTTATTACAAGGGTTTGCCGTGGCCATTAAAATGGGCGCAACAAAAGCTGATTTTGATAATACCGTTGCTATTCATCCTACTGCGGCAGAAGAATTGGTGACATTACATTAAGGCCTTCTCCAAAGGCATACTGGGTTGCGAATAACACAAAGCCTAAGCTCATCTGTAAGTCTCATAGGGCGTAATTTGAAACTGTGTTGTAATCCTTGAAAAAGAAAACCCGCCTTTCCTGCGAACTGGCCGTATCTCTGCATATTTCAAATCACGTAGAGAGTGTAAACAGCTGGCGACAACACCCTTCAGTAATTGTTCCATAGGCTTTCACTAATAGCACCGTAGAAATATTCAATTTCTAATTTCCAACCCGTACCCCAATAATTAAACCGTAACACTTTTTTATTTGATTATTTGGAGATATTATTATGAAAAATATTGCATTGATTGCTGCAATAATAGGTGCCAGCTCTTCGGCTTTTGTTCACGCCCATGATTTCTCTGGTTCAAACAATGACGCTACTGTGTCGGTGGTCAACAACAACGTCGGTCGCCTTCATAGCTACACCATTCCATTTGCCAAGTCCGTAGCAGCAGCTAGCAAAGGTCAGCACCCCGATGTGGGTCAATTTGGCCGCATTAGTGCTTATGACAATGCGATCAATAAAACTTACAATATCAGCAAAGGTGTTTACGCTAATGTAGGTCAGTACGGTCGCCTTAGCGGTTACGGTTACGGTTACAGCAAGCCTGCAATCGTTAGCGATGAAACTACTATTGTCAGTCGCTAATCATGAGGCTTAACAATGAAAGGCGGCAAGGAAACTTACCGCCCTTTTTGTTGCTTGTTATTTTGTAGGTGCGGATAAAATGAAAGCGTTTCAACACTTGCTATAATCGACTTATGAATATTCGCCCTTACCAAAAATACCTGCCTGAAATATCGGGCAGCGCCTATATTGATCCAGCGGCTTGTGTCATCGGTAATGTCACAATTGGGCAAGAAACCTCTGTCTGGCCAATGGCGGTCGTCCGCGGTGATGTCAATAACATTGTGATTGGCGCGCGCAGCAATATTCAAGACGGTGCAATATTACATGT
>CAYUKF010000005.1:0-24424 GCA_964445215.1 uncultured Thiotrichales bacterium | reverse complement strand
AAATACCACTAAGTGGTGCTACAGCAAAGACGACGACCCAGGCCAGGCTTTCTGCGCCGATACCAAAACGTAGTACTAGCGCAGCGACAATAAGACCCATAGCCCAACCCATTACTAATAGATTAGTGAAGAATGCTAATAAAGGTAAGCCAAGATCAAAAATGGAATAGTGGTACATGGCAATAGCTAACAAAGCAGCAACGCCAACGCCAACCACGGTACGAACAAAACTGATTAATAGTAATGCAGCGATCAATTCAATTGGCCGCAAGGGGCTGACAAAAAGATGGGCGAGATTACGTGCATGCAGCTCTTCAAAAAATACTAGGGACACGCCAAGTTGTCCGCGAAACACGACATCCCATAACAGTACCGCACCAATGAGAATACCGGCCGCTTGTGCTAACCAAGTGCTGCTTTCAGCAAAGAACTGACTGATCAAACCCCATAAAATCATTTGCACGGTAGGCCAATAGGCCAATTCGATAATACGTGGCCATGAGCTACGCAATAAATAAAGATAGCGCAAACACATGGCATAAATGCGTTGTAAGCTGCTGTCTTGATATTCACGACTCATGTTGTCATGAGCAGTATTGTTGGCTTTAAAGCTCAATAGGGCCTTCCTCTGGAAAACGAATGGTTTCGCGGGTGATATCGATAAAAACTTGTTCCATCGAGTCACGGCGAAAGTCTGCAATGAGCTGAGCCGGTGTGCCGCGCACGACAATACCACCACGGTGTAACATAATAACGTCATCACAGAGTTTTTCGACCTCGGCCATATTGTGAGACGCTAATAATATAGTTGCTTGCGTGCGCGCTTTATAATCTGTTAAATATTGGCGAATACGGTCGGCACTATCCGGATCGAGTGATGCCGTGGGTTCGTCGAGCAATAACAATTCGGGTTCATTCAACATTGCCTTAGCGATGGCGACCCGTGTTTTTTGACCTGCTGACAAAGTGCCGTAACGACGTTTGCGCATAGCGGTTAAATCGAATGCTTCGAGCATTTGATCGATACGCTCATTGATATTGGCTACGCCATATAAACGCGCATAGACGCGCAGGTTTTCTGTAATGGTTAATCGTTGCGGTAGATCAACGTAAGGTGAAGAAAAATTAATGCGCGGCAATACCTGAAAACGGTCACTGGCCATATCAATGCCAAACAAATGAATGCTGCCGCGGGTAGGTAATAACAAACCCAACAACATGGAAAGTGTTGTCGTCTTACCTGCGCCATTACCACCGAGCAAAGCCGTAATCGAACCGCGACCGATAGTAAAGCTGAGATCACTTACCGCAGCCACATTGCCGTATATTTTTGTCAGGCCTACTACGGCAATGATCGCTGAAGGCATAAGTTAACCAAGGAGCCTCTGATTAATTCTGGGACAGCGAGATTGTGTCTAAAATCTTTCAGATCGAGACGCGAATCGCAGTCAATAGTGGAGCTATTGGCAAGATTAGTGCCAAAGAGCTGGAAGATTTTAGGCGCAAGATCGTGTTCCATGAATTAATCAGAGGTTCCCATTAATCTGCTTGCGTAGAAAATCGATTACTGGTGCTGTTTGCGGTTTTTTCTTGCGCCAGAGAAAAAAGGATTCCGCTGCCTGTTCAACCAACATGCCTAAACCATCATACGCTTGACTGACACCATATTGTTTTGCCCAGGCAACAAACGCGGTGTCTTGCGCTGCGTAAAACATATCGTAGCAGACACTATTGCTGTCTACGATATTGCTAACTAAAGGTGGGAGATTGCCATCGATACCCGCCGAGGTGGCATTAATTACAATATCGTAAGCATCATGCTTATCGAGTTCTTCGTAATCACATGAGGAAACATTGCCTGAACTTTGGAAGCGTTGCGCTAGCATGTAGGCTTTATCTACTGTGCGATTCACAATGGTAATGCTTGCTGGCTGTTCTGCCAGTAATGGCCCCAGCACGCCTTGTACTGCGCCACCCGCACCAAGAATAAGAATTTTTTTTGCGCCAATATTAAGCCCGATGTTTTGATTGAGATCTCGCACTAAGCCAACACCATCGGTATTATCGGCATAGACTTCATGATTACTTTCAAATACCAGGGTATTGGCGGCTTCGGCTTGCTTTGCCCGTGGGCTGCAACGTGTGGCATAACGATAGGCGTCTTGTTTAAACGGCACTGTGATATTAGCGCCTGCACCGCCATTGGCTTGAAAGTTTCCAACCGATTGTTCAAAGCCACCGATGTCGACCTGCATCGCCGTGTACTCAATGCGTTGGTTCGTCTGCTTGGCAAACTCGGCATGGATGAGTGGTGATTTACTGTGGGCAATGGGATTGCCTATCACAATATATTTAGACGGTGTATCAAAATCAAATAAGGAAGACATTAATGGTTACTACTCTAGGTGAAAATTTAGGTGAGAATTTTCAGGAGCAAATTATTCTGCTAAAGCACTAACCTTAGCAGCCATAATAAAATCGTTTTCGTGCAAGCCAGCAATTTTATGGGTATAAAACACGACCGTGCAGTAACCCCAACCAAAGGTGATATCGGGGTGGTGGTTTTCTTCTTCTGAAACAGCACCGACACGATTAGCAAATTGCATGGCTAAGGCAAAATTCTTGAACTCAAAACCACGTTCAAGTTTACCTGCACTATCAGTCAAGCGCCAACCAGGCACCTGCTCCATCATGCCACGGGCTATATCTTCAGCAATGGGGGGAATGCCTCCTTGGCAAGGTACACAGGCTTTGGATTCTAAAGACATCAGCAAACTCTCAATTTATTACGCGGTTTGTTGATAATAACGCCTGGCCGGATTCAGGCCAAGCAAGAAGTGGCTTACAGGCCAGGTAAAGAGAGAGGAATAGCGCCTGGCGTCACTGGCGCTATCACCGGTTTCGCTGCAACAAGCGTGTTTGCTTTAGGCCTTGGCTCGGGTTTAGGTTCGGTAATTAATACAATCTTCGGCACAACGCTTGCCTTTGACTTAGCGGGTACTAGGCTGGCACCCAGATCAATCTTAATGACAGGTGGCCTGCTGCTAGCCGGTGACTTGGCTTCCACTTCAGGTGTGGGCTCAACTTCTTGAGCGATCTTATTGAGTTTGGATAGTGATATATCGGGCAAATTTATTCGCTGCTGGCTTATCACGGGCGCGGCAGAAGACTCAGGCGCTTTAAGTATATCAACCAGAATATTGTCACCCTTGATGGCATTTACATCAATGAGCACTGATTCTGATATCCCTGCAAGTGAGCTTTCCCTAGGTAGATTTAACGGCGTCAGTGGGTTATTAAAATCAAGATCTTTTGCTGTATCAGCATCAACCTTAAGCGCGCCATCCTCTTTACCAATGGCCTCATCAGTAGCTTTGTTCATTACGACAATACTGATACGGCGATTAATGGGATCTAAAGGATTATCCGGATTATAAAGTGACGCATCTGCCAAACCAACAACGCGGCCTACCTTACTCGGCGGCAAGCCTGCATAAATCAACGCGCGTCGTGCCGCATTGGCACGATCTGCTGATAATTCCCAGTTACTGTAACCATCTTTGCGGACAAAACTGGCGGCATCAGTGTGCCCGGTAAGGCTAATGCGGTTACCCGCTTTACTGATAATGGGCGCAATCTCTCGCAGAATTTTTGTCGCGTGATCACGCATTACTGCTTTGCCCGACTCAAACATCGGACGATTTTCTTTATCAACAATTTGAATACGTAAGCCTTCCGGGGTCACGCTGAGTTTAAGTTGATCTTTAAAGGCTTTTAATTCCTCTTTTTCCTCGATGGCTTGCTTGAGTATTTCTAGCAATTCTTCCATCTGCCTGGCTTCTTCTTCTATTTCCTGTGTGCCTTGGCCAGAACCACCGCCATTTTCCCAGTCTTCACCCTCAGAGCCTTTGCTGGTATCACCAGTGCCACCGAGATCGATCATACTGTCACTAAAACCCGCGCCCTCACCAATGCCAATCTGCGCGTCAGCATCAAAAAAACCAGAAATAGCTTGCTTCTGCTCAGGTGTTGCAGCGGACAATAACCATAACAAAAGAAAGAACGCCATCATCGCCGTTGCAAAATCAGCGAACGCAACTTTCCAAGCACCACCATGATGACCATGGCCGGCTTTTTTAATTTTCTTGATGACTATCGGGCGTTCTGCTTCGTCCATTAAGAGCTCACTGGTCTGACAATACTGTCAGACAACTTACTTGTCTTTATTCTTTACATGCTCTTCCAGTTCGGCAAAACTGGGGCGCTCGGTGGAATACAAGGTCTTGCGACCGAATTCGATGGCAATTTGCGGTGCATAACCATTCACCTGCGCCATAATGCAAACTTTTATACATTCAAAAAATTTAGCTTCTGCACTATTCACATGCCCCATCGCGGTTGCCCACGGATTAACAAAACCATAGGCAAGGAGAATACCAAGAAAGGTGCCCACCAAAGCCGCAGCAACATGCGCACCAATTTCTTCTATCGGGCCACCGAGAGAACCCATAGTAATGACAATACCTAACACCGCCGCAACAATACCAAAGCCGGGCAAGGCATCGCCCACTGCGGTGATGGCGCTAGCGCCTGCTTCTGCTTCGTGGTGATGCGTCTCAAGCTCAATATCCATGAGATTTTCCAGCTCCATCGGGTTCATATTGCCGCCGACGACTAAACGTAAATAATCGGTAATAAACTCAACCGCATGATGATTTCCAAGTATGGCTGGGTATTTTTTAAATATCTCGCTCTCTTCAGGCTCTTCGACATCGTTCTCGATTGCCATCATGCCTTCTTTACGTGCCTTGCTAAACACATCAAAGAAGAAAGAAAATAATTCAAGATAGGTTGCTTGGTTATAAGGTGAGCCCTTCAATAGACCAAGCAAACCAGAGCACGCGCGTTTGACCACAGGCATTGGGTTTGCTGCCAAAAATGCACCCAGTGCCGCACCACAAATCGTCAGCACTTCATAGGGCTGCCACAGCGCTATCAAATGTCCATGCGATAGTACATAGCCTGCGATCACCGCAGCGATAACGGTGATGGCACCAACAATAACCAGCATAAAACCTACTCCTGTAAAACCCCTTACAACCAGGGTTGCTGTTCCCTACAGCTAATATACAAATACTCTATGACTGCTATCGGCGTTTTTTAGCAAGTTCTTTAACCCCCGCGCGCACCACTGTTGGTGGCGAGACGAAACAAGGGTGCGGCTATGTACCCTTGGAGTGCATGTCTGGCTTTCTCGGCTACGCAGCCACAAGCATAGCTAGGCACTATGTCAGACACTGCAATCGAGCGAAAACCAGCCAGGCACATCATTAGGCCATCGCAGTAGAAGGGTGGTGAAAAATACGGGCTAGATGTAAACGAAGAACATTAGCGTGAGCTAAATCATTGCGTCTACTCAGAAAGAGGCACTATCGGACGATAGCGCCTTAACTTCAGCGTGAAATTAGTTACTGGCAAGCACCCCATCAACACTCACTTGATAAAAAAACTAAACCTAATCCGTGCTACGCAGCCAAGTAGCAATTTTTTTTGCGTAATAGGTCAGCACACCATCGGCACCAGCACGCTTAAATGCGAGCATGGTTTCCATAACCGTATCGCGTTCATTTAACCAACCATTTTGGGCGGCAGCAGCTAACATCGCATACTCACCACTAACATGATAAGCATAAGTTGGTACACCAAATTCGTCTTTAACGCGACGTATAATATCGAGGTAAAGGGTTCCAGGTTTAACCATAACCATATCCGCTCCCTCATCGAGATCAAGTGCAGTTTCTATCAAAGCCTCATCTGAATTAGCCGGATCCATCTGATAGCTGCATTTGTTACCCCTACCAAGGTTCTCAGCAGAGCCTGCAGCATCACGGAACGGCCCGTAAAAGGCCGATGCATATTTTGCTGAGTAAGCCAATATACGGGTATGAATAAACCGATCTTCTTCCAAGGCTTCACGAATGGCGCCAATACGGCCATCCATCATATCGGATGGCGCGACTACGTCTGCGCCCGCCCGCGCATGACTTAAGGCTTGATTGAGCAACACTTCAACAGTCTCGTCATTCAAAACATAACCATTTTTATCTAACAACCCATCCTGGCCATGCGTCGTAAAGGGGTCGAGTGCGACATCAGTAATAATGCCAAGCTCAGGGAACTCTGCTTTCAAAGCAGAGACTGCGCGTTGAATTAATCCATCGGGGTTATAGGCCTCCTCTGCTCTTTCGCTTTTCTTCTCTGCCGGCACCAATGGAAATAATGCTAGCGCCGGAATACCTAACTCTAATATTTCTGCCGCTTCTTTCAACAGCTCATCAATGCTAACGCGTTCAACGCCAGGCATAGAGGCAACAGGCTGACGCTGATTTTTCCCCTCAACGACAAACATAGGATAAATTAAATCATTCGCTGTGACGACGTTTTCACACATTAAACGACGACTGAATGCATCACGGCGCATACGGCGCATACGGCGCGGTACAATCGGACCTTCTTCAAACTCTTCTACTGACATATCTGCTCTCTACTAAGACCTGCCACGTTTCTTTGCGGCAGGTTTTTTGGCTTTAGATGCTTTCTTTTTCACAACTTTCTTCTTGACTGCAGGTTTTTTCACTGCTTTTTTCTTAACAGTTTTTTTCTTAGGTGTTACTTTTTTCAACCTGCCCCCACGCTTTCGCGGGGACAAGCTCTTGGGGGGCACTATTTTCTTTTTCGTAGTTTTCTTCTTGTTCACTTTTTTCTTGGCAGAGTTAGACTTTTTAACAATAGGCTTTTTCTTGGCAATTTTTTGCTTTGGAACGGTATTTTTTACTGCCTTCTTCGCCGTCGACTTTTTCAACGTGCCCTTGGGGTGAATCACTTTCTTCTTTGTATTTTTCTTTTTCACACCTTTTTTCTTCGGCACGATCTTTTTGATGCCAGATTTCTTGGTGGTTGTTTTTTTCTTTAAAACCTTCTTTTTAGGCGCTGTTTTTTTCAACCCACTTTTTGGGGAAGCAACTTTCTTTTTAGCTGTCTTTTTCTTCACTGCTGATTTTTTGCTTACTTTATTTTTCAATGTGCTTTTAGGATTAGCCATTTTTTTTGCGGCTTTTTTTGCGATAGCGGGCTTCGGCTTACTTGCACTATCATCATTCGCCGCTGTTTTTTTCATATTGACTTTTGTCTTTTTTTTCACAACTCCTGGCAATACAATCGGCGGTAAGGGTTCAGTCACAACAACGGATGGCGCATGAACAATTTTATCAACTGGCTCAGCAAGCTCTTCAGCAATAACAGACATCTGGTCAATTTGATTGACAATCTTATTAATCCCAGCATAGATATCACTAACGTCGCCAATAGCCTGTATCGTCCGTAACTTTCTTTGCTCACGGTAATAAGCCACCAGAGGCTGTGTCTGTATTTGGAAAATGCGTAACCGTCGCTCGATAGTCGTTTCGTTATCATCAGGACGATGCTTGAGCACATCACCACAATCATCGCAGCGGTCTTCAATTTTAGATGGCGAGGTGTAGACGTTATACACTGCACTGCAACCGGTGCAAGTACGACGCCCAGTCAATCGCTGCAACAAGATATCGGCATCAACTTCCAACAGTATCGCTAGCTGCAGTGGCTTACCCAGCTCACGCAGCATGATATCTAAAGCGCGCGCCTGATCCATATTGCGCGGAAAACCATCAAGGATGAAGCCATTTTCAGTATCGGCATCAGCCAGCCGACCAGCAATAATACCGAGCACAACCTCATTAGGCACTAACTGCCCTGCCTCCATCGCGGCACGTGCTTTTGCACCCAGGGGGGTTTTATTACGAATTGCCTCGCGTAATAAATCGCCCGTCGATATTTGCGGAGCCTGATGTTGCTCCATGAGTAGCTTGGCCTGGGTTCCTTTACCTGAACCGGGCGCTCCCAACAATACAACTCTCATTAGGATATTGGCTCCTTAGAGTAAAAAATTATAAGTTTTTCAACTAGTTATTGTTTTTTAATGCGCATATTACAACCGCCAACCTAAGGCCATACGCTTACGTACCCGTAAACCTACTCTTTATACAAGGGCGAAGTCAACGCATCCATCTATTCTAGGAGCCTGTCGAACTTAGGTGATCGTAGCGAGGGAAAGCTATTTTGAGCCCATTTTTTCGATCATTTGAGGCAAATATTAAGTATATTTAACGAAAAGAATCGGAAAAATGGGCCAAAATGGCTTTTCCGCAGTAGATCCATCCTAAGTCCGACAGGCTCCTAGCCTTGCAAAGCACCCTACGATCACGCACCATCAGATAAAAAATAGTAGGGAGGATAGTATGGCAAAGCCGAATGCATTCTATGCCCAATCGGGTGGAGTAACAGCAGTTATCAATGCCAGCGCTTGCGGAGTCATCGAGACCGCGCGTGCTCATAAAGACAAAATTGGCAAAGTCTACGCAGGGCGCAACGGCATTATCGGGGCACTGACTGAAGATCTGATCGATACCAGCAAAGAATCGAAGCGTAACATCGCCGCACTTCGCCACACCCCTGCTGGGGCCTTTGGCTCTTGCCGCTACAAACTCAAAGGCTTCGATGAAAGTCGCGCCGAATATGAACGCATAATCGAAGTTTTCAAGGCACACAATATCCGCTATTTTTTTTACAACGGTGGTGGTGATTCACAGGATACCTCGCATAAAATTTCCCAAATCGCTGAGGCGCTGGATTATCCTATTACCTGTGTAGGAATTCCAAAAACGGTGGACAATGACCTACCGATTACCGACAACTGCCCCGGTTTTGGCTCAGTGGCCAAGTATGTCGCAATCTCCATACGTGAGGCGGCCTTTGATGTCGCCTCCATGGCAAAGACCTCAACCAAAATATTTGTCCTCGAAGTAATGGGGCGTCATGCCGGCTGGATTGCTGCTGCTGGTGGGCTTGCCTGTGAGAAAGAAGGCGATGCGCCACATATTATTTTATTCCCAGAAATTGTCTTCGATGAAGCCAAGTTTTTAAAGCGCGTAGAGCAAAGCGTTAAAAAATATGGTTATTGCGCTATTGTCGTTTCCGAAGGCGTCAAAAACAAAGCTGGCAAGTTTCTCGCCGAAGCAGGCGGGAAAGACGCCTTTGGCCACGCGCAACTAGGTGGCGTCGCACCCGTCGTCGCCCAACTTTGCAAGGATAAACTTGGCCATAAATACCATTGGGCGGTGGCGGATTATCTACAGCGTTCAGCACGACATATCGCCTCAAAGACCGATGTCGAACAAGCCTACGCCTTGGGCAAGGCCGCTGTTAAATTAGCCCTAAAAGGCCATAACGCGGTGATGCCAACGATTGTCCGCAAATCGAATAAACCCTATCGCTGGGGCATTGGTGTCGCCAACCTGGCTGATGTCGCCAATGTTGAGAAGATGATGCCACGCAGCTTTATCAGCCGAAATGGCTTTGCTATAACCGAAACCTGTCGGCAATATTTGCAACCGCTGATTGCGGGTGAAGACTATCCGCCTTACAAAAAAGGCCTGCCCCAGTATGTCGAGCTAAAAAACACAGCAGTTAAGAAAAAGCTAAAAACCAGGTTCGAGATAACATAGATTTAATCCTATCCAGGAGCCTGTCCGAGAATGAGAGTCGGCGGTTATTCGATTTTACAAAAACTCAGCGTATACTTGTCGATTAGACTTTTAGCAGGTGATTTAAGGAGATACCAACGATGACCCAGCAAGTTGAATGCTCACCGATGCAACGTTCTGCCCTAGGCAAAGACCTTAATGCCGACGATTGCGCAGCCTTAATAACAGCTATGGGCGTTCAAGAATTCAAGGACGGTGACGTATTGGTCAATGAAGGTGAAGCTGATCACACCTTGTTTATCCTGACCGAAGGCGCCATCACGGTAAACAACGTTATTGGTGGCAAAGAAACCAGGGTTTACACCATGAAAGTGGGTGAATGCGCCGGTACTCGCGCCTTTGTTGATCTGGCGCCCAGGCAAGCAACACTCAAAGCGCAAGGCAACGCTACTGTATACACCCTGGAACCTGAGGATTTTGAAAAGCTGCTCGACACACACCCTAAAGTCGTCTATAAATTCATGCGTGGCCTGTTCCGTCTAACGCATAAAAACCTGATGCGCATGAATGCCGAAAGCCAGCAACTGTCTAACTATATCTTGAGGGCTCGGGGTCGTTACTAGGGTCTATCAAAAAAACTCATAAGACGCCATAATTGACGATATATAGTAGATATACCCATATAATCGCTATAAATGACGACTTGACATATCAATATGCCTCAGCTATATATCGTCAACTATGACGATATTTCAGTCTTAAACCCTATTAATTGCTGAGCGTGCCAACGATGAAGATATCAAGACTTCTTGCAGATGATGCCATTATTACCGAAATCGGCCAGCGTATTGCGCGTAGTAGGCTTGATCTTCAACTTACCCAGGCAGAGGTAGCCAAACAGGCGGGCGTGGCCAAGCGGACGGTTGAACGCATTGAGTCCGGTGCCTCGACACAGATGTTGAGTATGATCCGGATTCTTCGAGTGCTGGAGCTGTTGCCGCAATTGGATCATATTATTCCCGAGGTCGGGTCAAGACCAATGGATTTGTTAAAGCGCAAGGGCAAGGTTCGGCAACGTGCGTCAGCAAGTCGTCGATCAGAGCGATCCGAGGCACCGTGGATCTGGCATGACGACAGATGAGCAACATTGCCGAAGTGAGACTCTGGGGGCGTACGATTGGTGCGGTTTCACTGAGCGATAACGATGACGTAGCCGCGTTCGAGTACGACCCGGCGTTTGCCAGCAGTGGTATCGAGATTTCGCCAATCACCATGCCGCTTTCCAATCGTGTTTATACTTTCCCAGAACTCTCCCGAAAAACTTTTTATGGCTTGCCAGGCTTGTTGGCTGACGCACTGCCGGATAAATTCGGCCATGCGCTGATTAATGCATGGTTAGCTACACAAGGTAGACAACCGGACTCTTTCAATGCAGTGGAACGACTTTGCTATACGGGTGAACGCGGCATGGGAGCCTTGGAATTTTTGCCTGCTATTGGCCCTAAAACCCAGCCCGCTAGCCAAATTCAAATCGACAAGCTGGTTAAGCTCGCATCGCAAGTGCTGACTCATCGTAATGATCTTCAAGGTTCTTTTTCTGATGCAAGTCGGCAACAGGCTTTGACCGATATTTTACGGGTCGGCACTTCTGCTGGTGGTGCGCGAGCCAAGGCGGTCATTGCCTGGAATCCGTCAACAAACGAAGTCCGCTCTGGCCAAATTCCGGCAGGCGAGGGTTTTCAATACTGGCTGCTTAAATTTGACGGGGTTAAGGCAAATAAAGATAAAGAGCTTGATGACCCACAGGGTTATGGTGTCATTGAATACGCCTATTACAAGATGGCAAAGGACTGCGCAATCGATATCAGAGAATGTCGGCTGTTTGAGGAAAATGGCAGGCGACATTTTATGGCTCGACGTTTTGATCGTCACACCGGTGGTGAGAAATACCACATGCAATCACTTTGTGCGCTGGCGCATTATGATTTCAATGTAGCCGGCGCTTATAGCTACGAACAAGCATTATTGATTATTCGGCAGTTAGGTTTACCGATGCATGCGATCGAGCAACAGTTTCGTCGTATGGCATTTAACATCATTGCACGTAATCAAGATGATCATGTCAAGAACATCGCCTTCCTGATGGACAAATCGGGAAAGTGGTCGCTTTCCCCAGCCTTTGATATGACTTACAGTTTTAATCCTGCAGGCAGTTGGACGGCCAGCCACCAAATGACCCTTAATGGCAAACGCGATGATTTTACAATGGATGATTTCAAAGCCTGCGCCAAGCTTGTCTCAATGAAACGCGGACGAGCCGAGGCGCTTGTCAACGAAACTCGAGAAACCGTCTCGCGCTGGAAAGAGTATGCTGAAGAAGCAGGTGTACCTGTCGCTATGTCCGATCAGATTCAGCGTGCGCTACGATTGAAAACTATTTGATTAAACTCGCATCCGACCGCATGGACGGAGCAGCAGCGCCGTGTCGAGAACAACGACCGAGGTGGCGCGACGCAGCAGACAACGGGGCATGATAAAGAGGGATATTTCAGGCGTAAAAGTCGAGTGCATGAATAGTGCAAAGCTTGCTTGATTTTTAAACAGCAAATTATCGACTACCAACTATGATGCAGAAACAGTCCGAATGGATCAGCCTATATAAATTAGCCAAATAGAAACGGCAGTCACTAGCCTATTGAGGCTAGTGACTGCCGAGCCATTGACACGGTTTACGGTACTAAGGTGTTAAGCTTGTCCCAACAAACCTCAGTCCCTCATGCAGCAACTCAAGGCCTTCTACTGACCCAGGGTTAGCTGAGGTTCCACTTGAAATCATTGAGTCCAACACCAGAAGCTCACCGCTGGCAAAGCTACCGTCAACCAATGCAACGGTTGCCGTGAGAGGACTGCTTGTGAACACGATCTCAAGCAGACCGAATGCGTTAATGCTCCACAAGCCGTCGTCACCGCCTATCACCATACCGTTAGCATCAAAATCAACGACGGATACAGTGCTGCTGCCATCGACGGCGTTGAACGTTAGATCTGATGTCTCACTAAGGCCTTCACCAGAACCGGTGTTGGAAAAAGTGTAAGTGTTACCCGCCAAATCCATTGCAACAATCGGAATTGTAATCATCAACGTTAGCAGATCACCCGTATCGGCAAAGCTATCAACAACAGAGGCTGAAATAGCGCGTGTACTCTGGCCTGTCTTGGTAATGACGCTGGGCTCTGGCGGAATTACTGCCGGGTCTGATACTGTCAGAACGCCATTGCCATCAATAGACCATATTTCATTTGAGATAGATCCGTTGCCCCCAGCAGAGGTCGTATCGTCCGAAAGCACGCTATTGAGTGAGCCATCGGCATTGAACCGAGCCAGCTCGATTTCTGGATCCCCAGGCTCAACTATGACAAACGCCATGCCGGCAATTTCTGCATTGGTAAAAACGGTATTGGTGCCATTCATCAGATTCATCATTGCAGTGGCTTCATCAATCAGCGTAGCTATGCCACCAGTGGCTGCCGTGGCTACGGCAGCGGTACTAACAGCCGCAGCAATATTTCCAGCGAATGCCGTAGCGTCGCCGTTTTCAAATACAACACTACTGACTGTGGTGTTAGCCAGCGCCATTGCAGCCAGAGTCAGGTCAATCCCATTGCCTGGATTACCATCGGCATCCAGCGTTTGCAGGAAACGGGCAATATTCAAAGGTACCATAAAGTCGTTAGGCGTGATTCTCGCGGCGCCATCAGCCAACGTACCCAGCGCAACACCGCCGACGGAAAAGGTGATTGGCTGACCCACTGTGTAGGTGAAGAACCCGTTGGCATCGGTCATATGCGGCGCGCTGCTGCCAGACTGAACGGTAAGCCCGGCTACTTCGGCATCGATGAATACCCCGCTTGCGGTGACGCCATTACTTGGTGAACCACCACCTGATGAACCGCCGCCGCCACCACCGCAAGCGGCCAATGCGATAATCGAACTTGCTGCCAATATTTTTGATACATTTAACTGAATAGTTGAAGACTTAATCATGCTTATTACTCCCCGATATGTGTAAGGTAAGAAGACTATCGGGTGTCAAGCCTGATTCTGCATAGTCCGAATGGACTAAATTATCGTTGCCACGCTCCGCGTGGCAACGATAGCGTAAAGCTATTTTGACCGTGTACCAGGTTTTTCTTCAATGGCCGGATGACTCCCCCACAAGCCGTATTAATTCGGCCTGCCTGCTGACGCCGGTTTTGTCAAAACATGAACGTAATTGTGCTCTCAAGGTATTTTTACTGCGGCACTGCTTTTTAGCGATTTCATCCAGTGTCAAACCCTGACACAGCGATAATGTCAAACACGCCTCACGGTGCGTTAAATGATACAGTCCCTTTAACATTGCCTCTGTTAAAGCGGGAGGTGAATTATTGACACTTAACAGAATAAGCGCTATTTCATCTGACAATACGCCTGGATTTATGCGCGCAGAATTAACTGGTGAAACAAGTATTGACAGCGTCGTCGCCGAATCGGCATAACGCATCGCCCCTCCCTGTTTCAATACGCCATCAGTGCGCTTTAATGTTGCCTGAACAATCAGCTGTTGCAGATATTTATTGTAGCCATGATTTTGCATCAAAATGCGATTGTTTTTTATACTCAAGTCCGCAGCATTTTTTATGACCTTTTCAGCAGCTTCATTGATAAATACAATCTTTTCGTATTTATTCACTAGCAATAATGGGCCACTTAGCTGGCTCAAGGCATCAGAAAATAAATTCTCCTTAAACTCCGCGCCCTGTATTCTTTCGTTAATTAATACAGATTTCTGAATATGTGGGGCCAAACTGTTCAAAAGAGTAAGGTTGTGTTCACTAAACCCCCCTTTTTTAAGGTTGCGATGAAGGGACAAATAACATGTGTTGTCTTTTTTTATATTAATAAAGCCGCCCAGACCATAAAATACTTGCTGTGGTGCGATAAACTCGTTATAGAAGCTCATCTTTTTATACGTTCTGTCCGCTATTACATGGTGCGTGCAGGTTAGATTCATGGGTTCAGACGATGCGAGGATATCCAGCCAGGGATCTTCATTGACATAATAATCAATATAGGCCTGAACCCAGTGCGGATCCTTATTGTAAGCATATACCTGCTCTATATTTTTTGATTTGGTGTCAAGCAAACGTAAAATTGATTGCTCTGCCTCAACGGCGACTGTTAGTTTATGTAATACCGTCTCCCATTGCGCTGCGTCTAATGCGGCGTCATAAATACGGGACACAAAATCCTGTATTGTTTTTTCAGGCATGGCGCTCTGACGAGACGTTGTCATATTCAGGTGGTGTTGACTTTTATGTTTTGCAACACTTGCGGCCACTGTTCAAATAAATAAAAATGACCTTTGTTTTTTAAAAAGTGTCGACTGCTATGCTTGATGGTATCGGCTAAATATTCTGCGACTGCAAAGCCCACGTTTTTGTCATCATGACCATGCCATATTGCTGTGGGTTGCTGTATATCTTCCACTTTAAACTGCCAGGGTAGTGTTACACAGCGTAAATCATTGACCAGGCCATTAACGCCTTGCCTTATCGCTAATGTCAGGTTTTGCAGATAGTGCTTTGCAAAACACTGATTTTCAAATACGCTGATATCACTTGGCGGTAGTGGTGATCGCATCATTGCCATTAAAGCCGATGGGCTGGTGGCGAGCTGAGACATGTGCTGTATGGCGGCATCATAGTCATCAGCCGCCAATTCATATAACGGTTTGAACTCCGCATTAATGTGGCTTTGCATGGCCGGCGCCTGAAAAGGTGCGAGTGAGCTAACCAGGGTTACATGTTTTACTTGTTGTGGCAAGGCATCGGCACAGGCCATGGCATAAGGTCCGCCGCCAGAAAAACCCAGTACCGAAAACTGATCTAGCTTTAACCGCTCTGCAAGCTGAGAAATCAGTTTTGACCAGGCAATCAAACACCCCTCATGCTGGCCATCGGTATGGCCATAACCCGGTCGATCTGGTGCAATCAAACGCAAACCCAGCTGCTGCGCGATGTTATCTGCTTGTCGAATCTCAAGACGCGAACCGGGCATTCCATGAAAATAAAATACCGGCTCACCCTCTGCCGCGCCGTATTCATTCCAAGCTAATGGAAGTTGTTTATCAATGGTTACTGTCCGAATACTTACTCTATAGCATTGCTATATATTAGCTGGCATGTTCCAGCAACAAACTTATTTTATTTCCGACAAAAGCTTTGGATTAACAACCAGTTTTCTCACACCATGTGCGTGATCTTCCTCAAAGACATTGCCTTGGCACCACTCACCCAGGCTTTTGATATCAAGCTTGGCGCATTGTGGGCGTACGCTCCAGGCAACCTGTAATGGTGAACATTGTTGCGCGTTATATTTAGGGCCAGTAGTAGAACCCAAAAACTCAACGGGCTTGCCTGTATTCGTTGGTAACATCTTTGCCTGGTGCAGACCATTCACTTTATTACCGTCATAGGTCAAATCGTTGAAATTAAGTGCGCTCGAATCATTGACCAACGTAAACACTTGGGTCTCAACGCGCAAATCCGGATTTGCACAGGTGTCCGATAAACACGAACCCAAACCTTTGCCCGGGGTCACATCACAAGAGCTATGCACCCAATGCACCTCTACTGTATCGCCTGGCTTAAGACCCTTGCAAATACCTCCCTCAGGTGTTTTTAATTCTGCTGCGGTCAACGATTTGCTCATCCCACATTGATAACCACCACCGTGGCCATCCTCACCTTCGCCAGCGTAAATTGAAAAATCTTTAGCCTTATGTTCCGCATTATTGTGGAAGTGAATATTACATAGATTCATTTCTGAAGCGTGTGGCACCGTTGAAAAGCGTTGCGTATTCTCACCCGCCTTAACATCGATATCTCTGGGTGTCTGAGGGCCAAACCCCTGGCATAGCTCAACGGATGCGGCGTGCTTTTCATCTGCTTCATGATGGCCGTGTGTGCCACTTGCCATACTGCTCGCAGCATATAGCGCAGTAAACAATAGAACACTAATAACGTGCTGGATTTTAAGTTTCATATAATATATTTCCTGAAAAAATTCCGCTATGGCCGAGCATTATACGATAACACCTTCATTTTAGAGCCAATTATTTTCTGGCTGCACAAAGACCTCCAGAGAAACTTTATCCTTTTGAGCGCCCGCATCGCCTGGAGCACATTTCTCATCACCGTTCGTAGCGAAACAAGCAAGGGCATTGCTGCAATAGATAAGGTGGTGAGGGAAATGCGGGCTAAACATCAATACGATTTGTAGAACCACATAAAAAAGAAATAATATTGGGGAGCCACAATTAAAAGGGAGCGGAACTTCCGCTCCCTTTTATTGAGCTGATAGCTAAATTAGCAATGGCGCAATCACCAAACTCACAATAGCCATAACATTAATTAAAATATTCATTGCTGGGCCCGAGGTATCTTTAAACGGATCACCAACGGTATCGCCGACCACAACCGCCGTATGTACATCTGAGCCTTTGCCGCCAAGATTGCCTTTCTCAACAAACTTTTTAGCATTGTCCCAAGCGCCACCAGCATTGGCCATCATCAAAGCCATAGCGACACAACCCAGCAAAGCACCGCCGAGCATGCCACCTAGCGCTTCCGGACCGAGGCCGAAACCAATGACAACGGGCGCACCCACCGCCAGCACACCAGGCAAGATCATCTTGCGTAATGCGGCTTTGGTTGCAATATCAACACAACGCGCTGTATCAGGCTCAGCAGTTCCCTCAAGCAGACCAGGTATTTCCTTAAACTGCCGACGGATCTCTTTGATCATATCAAAGGCGGCATCACCAACTGCTGTCATGGTGATAGATGCAACTAACATAGGAAAAACAATGCCAATAAACATGCCGATAAGCACGATAGGGTCATTGATGGCAAGCGAAAAATCAGGGTTATTGGCCGATACAGTTTCAACGTAGGCAGCAATAATAGCCAGCGCCGCCAATGCAGCTGCACCAATAGCAAAACCTTTGCCAATAGCAGCCGTGGTATTACCTAACTCATCCAGTGAGTCAGTAATCTTGCGGGTTTCTTCACCTAACCCAGCCATTTCTGCGATACCACCGGCATTGTCTGCAACCGGACCATAGGCATCGATCGCCATGGTAATACCGACCGTTGCCAACATGCCAACTGCTGCTAGCCCAACACCATAGAGTCCCACCATTTCACTGGCGACATAAATTATCGCGCATAGGGTTAATATGGGTATAGCAACAGACTGCATACCGATGGCAAGACCAGAAATCATTACCGTTGCTGGGCCTGTTTCGCCTGACTTGGCAATTGTCCGTACCGGAGCACCGCCCGTGTAGTACTCGGTAACAAGGCCGATGATGATGCCACCAATGGCGCCTGCAAGCACGGCATACCAAACCTCAAAGGCGACGTCCATGGTGTCGACCAACCAGGCCGCTGCAGCGATAAAAATTACGGTGCCGCCAATGGTGCCTATACGTAATGCCACTTCGGGCGAACTCTTGGCAAACATTTTCACCAAAAAAATGCCAACAATCGAGCACAACAAACCCACCGATGACAGGGCTAAAGGCATAAACATCAGCGCCTCTTGATCACCCAAGCGAGCCAAGACCTCTAACGACATAGTCGAGGCAATAGCAATAGACGCAATCATGGCGCCACAATAAGACTCAAAGATATCCGAACCCATGCCGGCAACATCACCAACGTTATCACCAACGTTATCGGCGATCACACCCGGGTTACGCGGGTCGTCTTCAGGAATACCGGCTTCGATCTTACCCACCAGGTCTGCGCCAACATCGGCACTTTTGGTGAAGATACCGCCACCGACACGTGCGAACAGTGCGACGCTGGATGCGCCCATACCAAAGCCATGGATCACATAGGCGGTATGTGGGTCGCCACCGTAGGCAAGATACAACACGCCAAGCCCCATCAGCCCAACTGAAGCAACAGCCAAGCCCATGACAGAACCGCCGAAAAAGGCAACCGTGAGCGCCTCAGATGCGCCTTTGGTGTGGGCGGCCGTGGTGGTGCGTGAGTTGGCCTGGGTTGCAGCATACATGCCGATATAACCAGCAACAGATGAAGCCAATGCGCCAACCAGAAAGGCAATACCGGTAGGCAAACCCAGATCAGAAAAGAAAATGGCGAAAAAGACGACTAGGACAAATATTGCCAGAACTGAATACTCACGGCGCATAAACACCATGGCACCAAGATGGATCGCATCGGCGATTTTGGTGACTTTCTCCTCTCCCGCAGGATAGCTCAGGACGAATCGATAGATAAAAAAAGCCACTACCAATCCTAACGTCCCGAGTATCGGCGGCATATATGCTACGTTACCCATGACTGCTTCCCCTCAATAATGATATTTTTGTTGTTGTATGTGAATCGATGCCAACATACTGACCTGATTCTAGGCTCTTCTGTGGTAATTTACAAAAAGCGCGAAAACGATTGTAAATGTCTATTCATCAATGAGTTAGAGCGCTATAATGTCCGGATTTTTACTATTTTTATATTGCTAGAGGAAATCCCAGCATGAACCTGGATCGAGTATCATCAGGCAAAGACCTGCCTAACGACATTAATGTCATTATTGAAATTCCAGCACACAGCGACCCTGTTAAATACGAAGTTGACAAGAAAACTGGTGCGATGTTTGTCGATCGTTTTATGACTACTGCCATGCATTATCCTTGCAACTATGGTTACATCCCACATACGCTTTCTGATGACGGTGATCCCGCTGACGTATTAGTGATAACACCTATTCCCTTGATCAGTGGTTCTGTCATTCGCTGTCGACCAGTTGGCGTTCTAAATATGGATGATGAAGCTGGCGGTGATGCCAAGTTAATCGCCGTGCCGCATGATAAACTTTGTGTCGGCTATCGTAAGGTGCATGAAGCCACCGATTTACCTGAATTGTTGCTGGCGCAAATCGCTCACTTTTTTGAACACTATAAAGACCTCGAGCCCAATAAATGGGTAAAAATAAAAGGTTGGGGCGATGCTGCCGAGGCATGCGCTGAAATTACTGCTTCTGTCGAACGCTACAATAACGCTGATGAAAAACCTGCATTTTAATTTAGGAAGCCTCTGATCTATTCATGAACTCGACTCTTATGCCTGAAATATCCAGCTCCTACGTTACCAATCTTGGCACCCCAAGAGTACTTCCTCAGGAATGCTACCGCATTCCCTCAGGGCGCAATAGCCCCACTATTGCCTGCGCCCCGCAGGAAGTGCCCTTGGGGTACGATTTGCGCCTTGCATCTGAATATTTCAGCCACAATCTACTACGTGCCCTCGGGGTGCTTCGTCCAGAATAAACCAGAGGCTCCTTAGTAATCTTACAACGATACTTGAATGGAAATTATATTTAGCAAAATGCACGGTCTTGGCAATGACTTCGTCGTTATCGATGGAGTCAACCAAACCATCGTGCTTAATGAAGCGCAACGCCGTCTCATCGCTGATCGCCATTTAGGCATCGGTTGCGACCAAATCCTATTGCTAGAAAATTGTACCGATAATACGCATGATTTTGTTTACCGTATTTTTAATGCTGACGGTAGTGAAGCAGAACAATGCGGCAATGGCGCACGCTGCATCACGCGTTTTGCACATGACAATGCACTAACCAACAAAAACACACTAACATTGAAAACATCGACTGACAGCCTAGCCTGCACACTGATGGGCAATGGTAATGTACGTATCAATATGGGCCAGCCGCGGTTCTCAGCCGAGGCGCTGTCTTTTGAGGAATCTTTTGCCGAAGAGATCGATGATAATTTTTTCAGCCATCAAATAACAGTTAGCGATATCACTATCAATTTTTCAATCGTCTCAATGGGCAACCCTCATGCCGTTATTCATGTCGATAACACCGACAATGCACCAGTTAGTGAACATGGCGCATTACTAGGCGCGCATGCTGCCTTTCCCAATGGGGTTAATGTTGGCTTTATGCAAATAATCGCGCCTGACCACATTAAATTGCGTGTGTTTGAGCGTGGCGCTGGCGAAACATTAGCCTGCGGTACTGGTGCATGCGCGGCTGTTGCGACAGCGCGACGTTGTGGCTTAGTCGAAGACAAGGTTGCGGTTAGCCTGCCTGGCGGTAAACTACAAATCGAATGGTCAGGTAACGAGGGTGATCCACTGTTTATGTCTGGCCCTGCCAAAACAGTATTTGATGGTAAGATAACGCTGTGACTGAAAACAAAATAAAACCAAAAGCCAGCTCAAAACCTACCCAAAATAACGCTGCCACTGTTGCCGAATACTTGCTTTCTCATCCCAAGTTTTTTAATGAACACCCTCATGTGCTCACTGAAGTCGACTTAGCACATGATAGCGGCACCGCAAGCTCACTAATAGAACGCCAAGTCTGCGTATTGCGTAGGCAAAACCATAAAACGCGCGTAGAGCTACATGACGCGACCGAAAATGCGCGGCTCAACGAACAACTCAGTGACAAAATACACCGGCTTTGTTTACGTTTACTGATAGCAAACACTCTTTCTGTCAGCCTATCAAAAATTATTGACAGCCTAAATAATGATTTTGACATTCAGTGGGTTAACATTCGTTTGCTGCAAGACCGTATCGGACATGCCCCAAATAACTTAGCGAATTTTGTCATCGTCACCAATAGTGACGACGATGAGATTTCTAGCCACTTCGAAAAGCTAGAATGCGGCGAAATTGTTTGTGGCCAACTCAACAGCGATCAAATCCATAAGTTCTTTGGTCAGCATGATGCTATTGCCTCCGCTGCACTATTACCATTGCAGTCCACTTCTTCCGAGGCAAAAACCTTTGGCGTTATCGGTTTAGGCTGCGCACGAGAAGATCGCTTTCGGCGTGATCTCGGTACAGTATTTCTAACCAAACTCGCTGAGTTAATAAGCCACAAACTTTGGTCTAACCTTAACCCCAAGGAACCTCTCATTAAGTAATGTCCGCCAACACCTCATTACCCGATGCAATTATTCAGTTTCTACAGCATCTCAAAAGCGAGCGTCAGCTTTCTCCGCTAACGATTAAACACTACCAACGCGATCTACAACAATTGTTAGATTATTGTCAGCAATCCGAAATAGTACAATGGCAACAAATCGATAGCCATCATATTCGCAGCCTGGTCAGTCAACTGCATCGTCGCGGCAGTGGTGCCCGCAGTTTGCAACGGCTGCTGTCTGCCTGCCGTACATTTTTTCATTATTTAATTCGTGAAAATCAAATCAGCAACAACCCGGCACTGGCTATCAAAGCACCGAAAGCACCACAGCCGCTACCTAAAACCTTAAACACCGAAGAAATTACGCAATTACTCAACTCCAGCGCTGACAAACAAATCGCGCTACGCGACTTTGCCATGATGGAGCTGATGTATTCTTCTGGCCTACGCTTAGCCGAATTAGTCGCGCTCAATCTTGATTCTTTGAACAGTACATCACAAGAAATCATCGTCACCGGTAAAGGCAATAAAGAACGTATCGTGCCAGTCGGCCGCTATGCCATTAACGCCATACAAAATTGGCTCAACGTACGTAATGATTGGTGCAAAATAGACACCGATTGTGCCTTATTTATTAGCCAACGCGGCAGGCGCCTCGGCGCACGCAGCGTGCAAGCGCGTATGGCGTATTGGGGTAAACAACAAGGTTTGGGTGCACGACTTAACCCGCATAAGCTGCGCCACTCCTTTGCCACGCATGTGTTGGAATCCAGTGGTGATATTCGCGCAGTACAAGAAATGCTTGGGCATACCAATTTATCGACAACGCAGATCTACACCCATCTCGACTTCCAACACTTGGCCAAGGTATATGATGCCGCACACCCACGTGCCAGGCGTCAACACAAAGACTAGGGGGTGTTAACAATCACGTTACGAACGGTAATTGTTAACACCCCCTAGCGAAACTCTTGAAAGTACGTTATTAACCGCCACTATGTCAGACTGTTCATTGTATTTAACTGTGCTATTCAGGAGGGAGCTTCGTGAACCAATTTAGAGGCACAACGATTCTATCTGTGCGCCGTAATGGCAAGGTTGTTATTGGCGGTGATGGCCAGGTCTCGGTCGGCGATACCATCATGAAAGGCAATGCGCGTAAGGTAAGGCGGCTTTACCATGATAAAGTACTAGCGGGCTTCGCTGGCGGCACCGCCGATGCCTTCACTTTATTTGAACGCTTTGAAGGTAAGCTGGAAAAGTATTCAGGCAATTTAACCCGTAGCGCTGTCGAGCTGGCAAAAGACTGGCGTACCGACCGTATGCTGCGCCGACTGGAAGCCTTGCTCTGCGTCGTCGATAAAGAAGCCTCGCTGATTATTTCTGGTAATGGTGATGTCATCGAGCCCGAACATGAGCTGATGGCCATTGGCTCTGGCGGCTCCTTCGCTCAGGCAGCCGCGCGTGCATTGATTGAAAATACCGAACTCGATGCCCGCAATATCGTTGAAAAAAGCCTATCTATTGCTGGCGATATCTGCATCTATACTAATCATAACCTGACTATCGAAGAGCTCGATAGTAGCAACACCTAAAGGAAGCCCCATGTCTAGTACATCAACCACATTATATTGTCGAATCAGTTGGCCTGTCAGCGCCTATGGCCAGGCGCGCTTCGCAGAGAAGGGTTGTTCCCTTCACAAGAAGCGTAACACCGCCATGGGTGCTGACAGACCAACCCTTTGGGCGACCCTGTGGCATTTCGCCTCGGCGTTACAGCTCTTGCCAAGGGAACAACCCTTGCCTGCGAACTGTGCCTTGATGCGAAATGCCACAGGATCGCTGATCCGACAATATAATGTGGTTGATGTACTACCATGACCCCGCGCGAAATTGTCGAAACGCTCGACCGTCACATCATCGGCCAGGCCGATGCCAAACGTGCTGTTGCCGTTGCGCTACGCAACCGTTGGCGTCGTGCCCAGCTTGGCGAAGAGCTACGTAATGAAATCACACCAAAGAATATTTTAATGATCGGCCCTACCGGGGTCGGTAAAACCGAAATTGCACGGCGCCTGGCCAAGCTTGCCGAAGCGCCATTTGTTAAAGTTGAGGCAACAAAATTCACCGAAGTTGGCTATGTCGGTCGCGATGTTGACTCGATCATTCGCGACCTTGTTGACATCTCTATTAAAATGGGCCGCGAGAAAGAAACCAAGAAAGTACAACAACGCGCCATGGATGCAGCCGAAGAAAACATTCTCGATATTTTATTGCCACCCGCACGCGGTACTTCAGAAACCGATACCGAAAGTCACAGCTCGACACGACAAAAATTTCGCAAAAAACTGCGCGAAGGTGATCTTGATAATCAAGAAATCGATATCGAAGTGGCTGCGGGTAACATAGGTATAGAAATCATGACACCACCCGGCATGGAAGATATGACCAACCAGCTACAAGGTCTGTTTGAAAACATGAATAGCGGCCAAACCAAAATACGCAAGGTCACCATCAAACAAGCCTTGAAATTGCTGACCGATGAAGAAGCGGGCAAATTAATTAACGAAGAAGAAATCAAAGAGCGCGCGCTGTATAACGTTGAACAAAACGGTATCGTTTTTCTTGATGAAATCGATAAAATCGCACAACGTGCAGGCAGTAATGGCAGCGGTGAAGTGTCACGACAAGGCGTACAACGCGACTTATTACCATTGGTCGAAGGTTCAACCGTTACCACTAAATCAGGCATGGTTAAGACCGACCACATCCTCTTTATTGCCTCGGGTGCCTTTCATCTATC
>CAYUKF010000004.1:24562-26920 GCA_964445215.1 uncultured Thiotrichales bacterium | reverse complement strand
ATCATTTGAGGCGCACCCCAAGGGCATTTCCGTTGGGCAAATATTGAGCATATTTACCAACAGTAGGCGCTCTTAGGCGACGAAAAGGATCGGGGAAATGGGACAAAATGGCTTTTCCGCAGTAGGTTCATCCTAAGCCCGGCAGGCTCCTAGCCTGCGTCGGCTAATGTTTCTGCCAGCAAAGCGTCCATTTCACCATAAAGCATACGGCCGGGGCGCCTGAATTTAACTTCCTTATCCGCACCAATGACAAAAGTCCACGGGTCACCCAACACACCAAAAGCAGTAAACGCTTCGGGGTTCATGTACTGATCCATATGCAAAAACAACACGTCATCACCGTATTTATTCACCATCGCTTTTAGCATCTGTAGCTGCTTGTCGCACACGGTGCAATGCCCAGGCGTGGCAAATTCCAGCAAAATCGGCTTGTTCAGCGTCAATGCTTCATCAAGCGATAGTTGATACATACGCGCATCAGGATGCCGGTACGTCGTAATACGGCTAAAATCACCGCGCACATCGGCCAAGGTCTTGGTTTTAAGCGAAGGTGCCAGCTCCCCCACCTTTAATTTCCCGGGGTTAATGTCGCAGGCAGCCAAAAGCATTATCATCGTGATAACCATAGATATTGCTGTATATCGTTTCATCTCATTGACCTTGTCGCTGTGTTAACAACGTCTTTTTCCCAACCAACGCAACTACGGAAAATATTGTAGCCCCAGATGATGTTAGCCAACAGTACCATACTGCCGAAGAGTCCCATTGCTGCCAACCAGGGGCTGATGATTGCTTCCACCTCATCAGGCGGCAAACTAAGACTGGCAGTACCGCCGAGAATACCAGCAATGGTAAACAAACACACCATACCGATAAGGCCGATATTATGAATCCAAAAGTGTACCTTGACCAGCTTTAAGCTAAAAATGGGGCGCTTGACTAAACGCGGCACAAAATAATACACCGAGGCAAAAATCGCCATCTCTACCCAGCCCAACAAATTAATATGAGTATGCGCGCGGACAATAAGCTGGCCATGAGGGCGATGATCAACAAAGTGGCGCAGCTCAGCAATACCACCCATTAACGCACCCCAGGAAAACCCAATAATGCTGTAGATAATACAAGCATAAAGAAACCATAACGTATAACGCGTGTACTCAGCGTCGGTTTCCCATGGCGAATTATTTGTGGTGCTCACTCCTGCACTACCGGTTCTTCGACTGGGTCTTCAGCCAAGCTCTCATCTAATATTACGCCCGGAAACGTTGGATCTTGTGAAAAATCCTTAGTGCGCACATCTTGGTACTTCTCTTTCCAACTGTCCGGCGCCCAGATGCTCAACATGCTTTCGATAAACGGTGAATGGCCATCAGGTGGTTGCGGCGCAGTCGAGGCACCACGCTGGGAACGTAGTTGCGACAAGAACGTTGCCATCAAGTCATGTTGTTGCGGCGTCAGCTCGGCAACATATGCAGCTTCTTTGCCCAAACCATGGTCAAGAGTGGCCGCATGATAGGTCTCCTTGTATACCGGCTCTGGGTTACCGAGAAAGCTCCTGATCCAGGCCTGGCTGCGACGCGAGCCAATACCATCGAGCGTGGTCTGGCCACCCATACTGGTGCCAGTTAAAAAAGCACGATGGCAAGACGAACAACGGTTTTGCTTGAAAATTAAATGCCCTGCATTGCCTTCTTTTGACAAATCAAAGCTAGTGAGATTTGAAAAAATCTGCTTCTTCGTCGTCAAGCGATAGCCTTCCAGCGCAACATAACCCACCAGCGCCACGACTATGAACACCCCAGAAATGCCAAATAAGATCTTTTCGCCACGCTTTAATCCTGACTTCGCAGCCATAAAAAACCCCGTAATTATTCCAGATAAAAACAAAGGGTGGACAAGCCACCCTTTGTATAGTTCAAATCCGCGTCATACCATGGCGCGGCACATCACACGCTAAAACTAGTGGTAAGGCACGTGACGCTGCGGCAAGCGAGAGTTACCCATGCTGTAAGGTGAGGCTTCTTTAGAGCTCAAATATGCAGCAACGTTATTGATATCCTCATCAGACATTCTTTTGGCAACATTACGCATTATCGCCTGTGAGTCATTTGTACGTGACCCATCACGCCATTGCTTCATCTGGGCAACAATGTAGGTATATTTCTGCTGGCCAATCGCCGGAAACATAGGCTCGACACCACGGCCATTATAATCGTGGCAAGAACGGCAAGCAGCAACGGTTTTCTCAGGGATGCCGTGGTTAACGATCGCCTTGCCAAGATAGGTTTCACCCACCTCAACACCATTCGCCTTCAATTCAGCCAGATCAGAAACAGATGCATCAACCGTTTCCCT
>CAYUKF010000004.1:21564-24462 GCA_964445215.1 uncultured Thiotrichales bacterium | reverse complement strand
CCAGTGGCTTCCTTACCATTGTTATAGATATTTTCACCATTGTCCACATCGACAGTCATACCGCCGGCAAAAACAGCCGAACTTGCTGCAAACGTAAAAGCAAAAAGCGAACCCACTAACCTAGTTGAGCAACGCATGACAACACCCTCCAAAAAAATGCATCGAGGCCGTGACCGACCTTTTGTTAAAAATAGCCTGTGACTCGCTGCAACACAAAGCACTTCACTATGCAGCAGTCAATAACGTCAGCTCTATCCAGTAGGTGAATCACCTACCGCTATGGTTCGCCTAAGAGTTTTTCTTCAGCAAAAACCAGGCAAACCCCCAAGCTAGCGGGAACCAAATCGCATAAAGTATCAATACACCAACAGTGTCTAGCATGGTTTACCTCAATTATTTTAGCAATTCATTTAGTCAACAAAACGGGCGACTGTATACCATGTTAACCCTGTTTAGCGCAAGTTTGCACAAGCCATAACAGAGCCCAAAACGACGCCTTCCTTTATCTGTTCCATCCATTTAACATACTGTTTTTAATAAATAAAAATACTTCCCACAAAAACACAAACGCCGCGGCAAAAAAGTTTTATTACGTTCTAGCAGATGACCGCTAACACAGTTTCGAGTATGCTCCGCAGCCATCTTATTTAATGTCGCCAATTCTAAGCCATGATGAACGACCAAATCAAACAGCGTGCACTCATTCTTGCTATTCTCATTGTCTGGGGCGGCCTCATTCTATGGTTTAAGCTCGTCCAGTTTAGCCCTTACGGCATGGAGGAAGGCGCATCACGTGCCTTACTGCTGGTGTGGTCGCTGGTCGAACGCGTGGTTAATCCGATTGTATTGTTTGGCGCGCCCGACTTTCGCGCACTACTCTTTGCGCCGCTGGCGCTGTATTGGAGTGGTAGCCTGATTGCTGCCAAAGTCTTTACCATGCTCACCTTGTTTGCTGCGACACTGTTCTTTTATCGCTGGGCAAAGCAGCACATGGATAGCGAAGTGGCCATGATCGCCAGTGGCTTACTACTGATTGCACCGCTCAGCCTGCAACAAATCGATGCGATGGGTGCGGGCGTTTACCTATTGTTAGCGTTTGCTTTCGGCAACTGGCTTGATCAACGTGTCCGCAGCACAGAAAAGCTATTAACTGCCTGGTATTTCGTTCATTTGCTGATAATTGCTGCCATTATCAGCATGCATCCCGTCGGGTTGGGTTACGCACTTGGTGTGCTTTGGGTTTGGCAACGCAGGCCGGCTAGCAGCGGCATGAAAAAACAAATGCTGATCGGTGTTGGTTTGAGCGCGGTCTTTGTTGGCTTGCTGCAAGCGGGCTGGATTCATATCGAATGGCTCAACAATCCTATCACTGTAGTCGGTAGCGCTATGTTTGTTATTGGCGACGCCAACAGTGGCGCAGCCTGGTTCGCAGGCCTACTGGTATTAATCTTATTCGCCATTGTCGTGATTCGCTCACGTACATTCATTGTCGACGACAGCCTAAGCTGCGGCTTGCTGCTTGCAAGCCTCATCGGTCTTTTATGTGCCGACCAGGTTTGGGCCTTGCTGCTACTAACGCTATTACTCTACCTAGGTACGCAGCAACTGATTCACGCACAAAAGTTTGGTTTGCGTGGGTTTATGGCACAACGCGGTCTTGCCCTTAGCTTGTTGTTTATTATCGCCTTTGTCTTTATGCAGGGTGATAAAGCGCATCATGCTACCTTAGCCCGCGCTGATTTTGGCGACAATGACCGCCTGATAGCAACACTCGTGGCATCCATTAACAGTGACGAAGAAAAACTGCAAGTCAGCAGTCAATGGCCAGGACGCACCATGCTGGCTATTAGGCAGGCAACATTGCCGCTGCCGCCAAGCAGTGATGACGATGACCATTTTCTCAAAATCACCCAGGGACTAACCCATATTATCTTTGACCATACCCAGCCAAAGAATGCGGCTTTAGCACGACAAGTTGCGCGACTTAGCGGCACCATGTCGACCTTGTCACGCGAACCCGGCGGCGTCATTATCGAAGTACGGCCACAAGATAAAACACGCTGAGACCTTTTCACGAAACAAATGGTAAAAGAAAAATGAGAAAAAATCGTATTGATTGAGGCGACGAAAATCAAGACGAATCCACTATTTTACTTGCCATTTATCTCGTGTAAAAGTCTCACACTAAAGTACCCGTGTAAAATTTCACGCTATTGAACATCAGTGTGGGTTAGTTTGGTATTGATTTTTAATGGGAAGTGGGCTTATTCGGATAGAGTATGCTACTTTTACCGGAAGAGAGAGAGTAGAATGAAAAATACATACTCCACCTGTCACAATAATACTCGCTCAAGCACGTTGGCTTGCCCCATGCTGGTACAACAGCATCATACAACAAGCAAGGAGAGAGGAATGTACACCGTTTATGTAAAAAACAAACCAGGTTTAGCAAAATTCTGCCGGCTCACTATCGCTGTTTTGCTTTTGTCAGCATGTGGCGGAGGTGGGGGCAGCGGCGGAACAATTTCAACACCGACCAACCCCGCCAACCCGGAACCGACCAGCCCGGCCAATCCAGCTAATCCGGGTCCGGCTAATCCCACAAACCCAGCTCCCACCACTTCTCTTGAATTGCTTGACCCCACTCCGGGCCAGGGAGACCGCTTTGGCGACGAGGTGGCCATACTCGCAAACGGCAATATTGTTATCGCTGATCCCGGTGATTCCAGCGTTGTCCCCAATAATGGTGCGGTTCATCTCTATCGCCCGGATAGTCAAACGCCTATTGCCAGTTTTTATGGCGATGCAGAGGGTGATTTTACAGGAGGTGGCACCGTCGGCGGCCTGCCTACCGCAGCCATCGACATTATCACGCTAACGAACGGTAACTTTATCATT
>CAYUKF010000004.1:5054-21464 GCA_964445215.1 uncultured Thiotrichales bacterium | reverse complement strand
CCTGCCTACCGCAGCCATCGACATTATCACGCTAACGAACGGTAACTTTATCATTATTTTACCAAATGATGATGTCGCGGGCATTGTCGATGCTGGCTCGGTGCGACTGTTCGATGGTGACACTGGCGCACAGATCGCCGTTTTTGCGGGTGATGTTGAGGATGATCGGCTGGACGACGCCACCGCACTGACCAACGGTAATTTTGTCATTACAATATCAGGCACCAATAATCGTGCTGACCAGGTGAGGTTAATCAATGGTGATGATGGTACTGAGATTAACGCCACCGTGGTGGTGCAGCGTTCGCTTTTTAACATCACCACTGTCACGGCGCTGGCAAACGGTAACTTTGTCGCCACCACTTCTGCGGATGCTGGCTCGGTGCAGCTGTTTAATGGTGGCAACGGTACTCCAATCGATATCGCCCTGATACTGGACGCGGATAATTTCCTGTCATCCATAGCCGCCATTACCGCATTGTCGAACGGCAACTTTGTTATTGCGCCAACATTTCGCCTTGGTCAGACTAGCGATGCCAGCTCAGCACGGCTAATCGATGGCGCCAACGGCGAGCAAATCGGCGACGCCCTGGTGGCTGGCAATGAGGGAGGTGATTTTTTAGCGGCCCTGCTGCCCGCCGTCACTGCGCTGACCAATGGTAATTTTGTCATAACGACTAGTGATGGCGATACCACCTTCGGAACCATCCGTGATGGAACAGCAGAAGCGGGTGGCTCGGTGCGGCTGTTTGATGGTGGCAGCGGCGAGCAGGTCGGTGCGTCGTCCTTGCTCAACGATTTCATTGGCTTCGCCTTGATTACCCCGCTGAGCAATAACAACTTTGTTGTCACTGCGCCGAATGATAACGAAGGCGGTATAGCGAATGCTGGCTCAGTAAGGCTGTTTAACGGCGGCAGTGGTACTCAAATCGGCGCCACCAGGGCGGGTGATGCCAACAGTATCGGTAGGTTTGGTAACATCACTGCCCTGGCAAACAATAATTTTGTGATTGTTTCTATCGCGTCAACAGAGGCGGGGTTGTTCGGCATTACGTCTTCATTGCAGCTAATTGATGGCAGCAGCGGCACACAAGTCGGCACCACCCTGGAGAGCGGTGATGAGCCCTTTCGATTCACAGGGCTCACCGCAGTGGGCAGCAGCAACTTCCTCTTTGCTCCGCCGCTTGGTAACCTTAGTTTCGACGGGATTGACACCGTGAGCCTGTTCAATGGTAACAACGGCGCTCAAATTTCCACCCTGGACATCATGCCGATGGACGATGATGTGAGTGATACTGGTTTCACGCTGATTACTGCTTCTGCCAACAACGATGCATTTTATATTGTACGCCGTAACTTCGATGATAATAACGGCATAGTGGATTCGGGCCGTGTTCTTCTGGTTACCCAATAGGCAGGTTCGAGACAGCTATAAGGTAAAAAGGCCAAGGCAAATCAACCGGGGCATGTTGAATGGAGTCTAATCGTGCGCCATTCTTAAAATATTTCAATACGTAAAAAGCCTCCTGAAAGGGGGGCTAGTGTAGTGGCACCTTCACCACTTCGCTAAATGGCGCATCATCGTTCAAACGTCCTTCGCTGCTTACTGCAATTTGAGTATTACCTATTGATAACTTCAACCGCAACATACGTACTTATACGATCTTCTAAAAATACTCCTAAACCAATTAATTGCCGTGGTGATATTTTTCATCATATTTTTCCGATCACTAACGCTGGCAACGGCCACAGTACACTGTTGCGCGCTGACCCAGGCGCACCAACTTAAGCTTTGCACCACAAGACTGGCAGGGTTGGCCATCACGGCCGTAGACTTTATGCTCAAAGGCGAAATAGCCTGGCTTGCCATCACTGTTGACAAAATCGCGCAAAGTGGAGCCGCCACTGGCTATTGCTGCTTGTAACACCTGTTTTATTTCGGTGACTAATACTTGATAGCGTTTAAGTGAAATACGCCCTGCTGCACGTAGCGGATGAATGCGCGCCATAAACAAGGCTTCATTGGCATAGATATTACCGACGCCAGCGACAACATTGCTATCCATAATCAAATTCTTTACTGCTGTGCGACGGCCCTGTGCACGCTTAAGTAAGTAATTACCATTAAAGTCATCTGACAAGGGTTCAGGGCCAATATTAGCCAGCAACTTATGTTCGGGCTCACCTTGCGGCAACCACAGCACGCTGCCAAAACGTCGTGGGTCATGAAAGCGTAAGCACCCGTGGTTGTTAAACATAATATCAACATGATCATGCTTACCAGGCGCCAAGGCTGTGGCAAGATAACGTAAGCTGCCCGACATACCCAAATGCACCATCATTGCGCCTGCGTCACTCGTGAACAGCAAATACTTGCCACGACGCTCAACAGCATTAACTGTTTGGCCAACAAATTCTTTGCTTAGATTTTTAGGGACGCCATAGCGAAGGTTGGGGTTGCGTACAATTATTTTGGTAACGCATTGACCCTGGATATGTGGCGCAATACCACGGCGGGTAGTTTCTACTTCAGGTAATTCAGGCATTCTAGAAATCAATAAAAATAAGAATCTTAACTGGTTAGGCGGCTATCCTCTAAGATTCCCAAACAAGATGTGATATAAATCAACCTTCCGCTGACCGCCAAGAGTAGCGGAAGGTTTTATCCATTATTGTTTGATGGCTACGAATTTTTTGCCATCAGAAAACTACGTTTAATGCCAAGCAATCATGGTCAACAACAGTGGAATTGACAAAATTACATTGATTGAGGATGCCAATGCTGCGCGCTTTTTAGCGGTTGCAATTTCATCTGCTGAAGCTTCTTTCATACCAAGGATTTTTTTCTGGCTTGGCCAAATAATAAACCAAACATTAAACACCATAATAACGCCCATCCAAGCACCAATACCAATGACTGTATCAGCCAAAGTAAATGCATCAACAATGCCATTGAAACCACGACCTTCCAATGCCAACAAAACTAAGCCAATAACCAACGTGCTGGCCGCTGACATGCGAAACCATAATAGCGCACGCGGGGCGATGTATTTGCCAATTGCTGCTGGGCCTGGACCGTCAGTATCAGATAGAGCTTCACCCATTGCTGGCACTTGAACAAAATTAAAGTAATACAACAAACCAATCCAAACAACGCCAGATAACACATGCAAGAAAGCTGTTACGCCATAGCCTGTCATGTTTACGCCGCCATCGACACTGAAAAATATCGCCAGCGCAATAATAAAGCCAATGAATATTTTTCCTTTTACTGAGTTAATAAAATTCATTTTTCTCTCCTCGATTTAGAGTCAGCCATTATAGTAGGCTGCAATATTAAAGTTATTGAAATTATTTTTATATTAATTAAGCTCATGTTATTTTCTGAGTTTTTATCGTCTTTTATGCTGTGATTGCTTTATTGTGTCCTGCCTATGCAGACGCAAATTTATGCTATTTTATACTATATACAAAGGTTGGTAGTACAAAAATTTCCTCTTTTACGCTCATTCAAGCTAGCAATCTCACAGAACGAGAAAACGCTAGCGCATCCACCCTATAAAACTGTTTGGTAAAAACTACAAGAAACCGCCATATTAGTATTTGCCACCGATGCCTTTAAGGCTTCGGCGCCACCAGATCAATAGCCCCGCTAATAGCAACAGTGTTGGAATAACAATAAGAAATCCTATCGCAATCAGTTGCGACTCGAACAAGGAGAGCTTCAGCTCTCGATCACCGCGCTCAATTAATGCAATGGCAATTAAATCATCATTAACACTTAACCAATTCACTAAGCGCATAGCAAGACCAAGATTACCTGCGTTACCTATATATTGGTTAGCGATAAAATCACCATCACCCATTACAACAATACGTTGCGCTTTTTTATGGTCGGAACTCAAGGTGAATTGACGCTGTAAAGCGACGGCTATAGAGACCGGGCCCACCAAATCATTATCATCCAATCTAACATTACCGGTGATATCACCGCGTTCAAGCCAGCTTTGATCGCCGCTGCTTAACACAACATCTCTTTGCCAATCCTTAGCATCTGTCTGCAGCATCACTGCGGTCACTTGTGGAAATAAGGTCGTTGCATCAAATTGTTGCCATAAGGCATGGTCTGGATAACGTGCAATAATGGCGAAAGTAGGATTATCGATTCCCACTAAACGCGCCAAGGGGTCAACGACAGTCGCACCATCTATGCTCACTGTAAGATGCTCTGCCAACCGGGTAAGACCATAATCACTGCCCGGTTCCGTTAGCCATAGCAAATTGCCGCCCGCCTCGACATGGTTGATAACGTGATCGACCTCACCTGGCAACCAAGCTAGTTGCGACCCGGCAATAATTAACATTGCCGCGTTATTGGGTACTCCACCACTTTCCGAGAGATTAACATTAGCAATATTAAAGCCTTGCTGTTTTAACTCATTGACCCAATGGCCTAAATCATGGTTAGCCTCACCATCAGATTTGCGTTCACCATGGCCGACAGCAAAAGCGAGCCAACGATCGCCTTGACGCAATAGTCGTTGCAAGGCATTGCTAAACGCTGTTTCACGTAAACTTTTCACATGCTCGCTGGCATTTCCCAGCGTTAGCACCATTTCGCCATTTACTGTGATACTAAGATCACGCACTTGCTGTGGCTGCGCGTCAGGATCAATAAAGGACAAATCAATATCAGGCTTAAAACGACGGTAACGCGCAATCAAGTGAATAATGGCTTTGCGAACATTTGTATTATCTTCATCGACATAGGCTGTCACCCGCAGTGGATCTTTGATTTGTGCCAACACGCCAATACTGTTTGCGGAAAGGGTGTTGCCTTGCGTTTGCGTCTGATCAAACTGTTGGTCCCACTTCAGCACCAGCCAATAAAGCATACAGGCAAGCAAAATTATCGCAATAAAAACCAATGTGGCGCTGACACGGTGCAATACCGATTGCCTAACCATACACTCGCTCACGATGAAGTTGTCGTACAGTGAGCAGCAGAAACACGGTTGCCACAAGTAGAAAATACGCTACGCTTTCTAATGCCAGAAAACCACGGAGTAAGGTTTGATAGTGGTGGCTCATAGAAAGATGACTGAGCACGCTGTCACTACCATGCAGTTTGACGCCGCTATCGACTATCCATAACAATAACACCAAAGCAAACGTCGCCATGGCGGCGATCGCTGATTGCGAGGTCAGCGACGACATGTAAAGGCCGATAGCAACCAGTGCCATTGTGAACAAGCCTATTGCCAGTAATGCCGTGGCGATATGCCCCAGATCCAGCGCTGTGCCAAGATTCAGCGATATCGCCATCAAGGCGATGATGAACCAGCTCGCACTAAAAAAAACCATGACAGCAAGGTATTTACCCAGCACAATCGCTGACATTGATACTGGTGAACTCAATAACAACACTCGTGTACGTAAACGTTTTTCGTCACTTAATAGGCGCATGGTGATGAGCGGTATCACCACCATCAACAGCATCGGCACATTACCCAACATGCGGATAACAACCAGTAAGGTTGCGCCCGGCGCTTGCGCATTGAGCGCCAACTCATCCTGTCCGGCAATAAAACTGTCGATGTTTAGCAGGAAAATATACGCCAATAACAATTGTACCAATGCCAACACCACCCATGCCAACGGTGATAAAAACAGGCTGCGTAATTCATGACGTGCGATAGCAACAATCACAACGATGCACCCTCTGACAACGTACGCTCGGGGGGCAACGCATTATCATTCGTTGTAATATCAACAAACACCTGCTCAAGATCTGTTTGTTGCGGGGTTAATTGGTAAAGACCCAGCTGATTTTCTACTGCGTATTGTGCGACACGCTCTGCTGGATTATTTTTTTCATCAATCTCTAGCTGAAAACACCCAGCACCAACACACTGAACGGCGACGACACCCTCGATAGCCAGTAGTGCATCAAGGTTTGGCTCTTTGCGTACTGCAAGCAATAAGGTGGTGCTGGCCATATATGCAGATAAGGCCGCAATATCATCGGCGAACACAATACGGCCATGATCCAGGATCTGTACACGATCACATATTGCTTGCACTTCAGGTAAAATATGGGTCGATAAAATAATACCGTGATCCTGCGCCAATTCACGAATCAAGCTACGTATCTCTCGAATCTGTACTGGATCAAGGCCGACCGTGGGCTCATCAAGCACGATTACGTCGGGTAAATGGACTATCGCCTGGGCAATACCCACACGCTGCTGGTAACCCTTTGATAGCTGGCCAATAATACGTCGACCCACTTTGCTAAGCCCACAGCGTTGCTTGATATCGCTGATACGTTGACAACGCCGGGCAGCGGCCACGCGCCGCAATCGTGCGCAATAATCAAGATACTCATCAACGCTTAAATCACGGTACAAAGGCGGCTGTTCCGGTAAATAGCCGAGCCGACTCTTGGCCTTAATCGGCTCTTTGGTAATATCGTAACCAGCAATGGTGATGGTGCCCTGTGTCGGTGCCAACACACCACACAACATATTCATGGTGGTTGATTTACCCGCGCCATTAGCACCAAGAAAACCCAATACCTCGCCTCTATTGAGATAAAAACTCACCTCATGCACAGCGGTAAGGTCACCATAGCGCCTGCCAACTTTGTCAACACTAACGAGTACTTGCTTATTCAATGCCGACACCTTGCATGAAAATGAATACTATTATCGTTATTATACTTCGTTAACACACTATTTTTTCTCATAGGAGAAATATTGTTGCTAAACCGAGAAAAACGAGAAAGCCGATGACGTCTGTCACTGTGGTAAGCAAGACACTACCGCCAAGTGCCGGGTCGCTACCCATGCGTCTCAGCAGCAACGGAATGGCAACGCCAGCAAGTGATGCAACAATAAGGTTTATAACGAGTGCTATAGCAATAATGGCACCTATTTCATAATCCCCAAACCAAAACACCACAACAAATGTCACCACTACTGCCCATAGCAAGCCATTGAGCACACCGACCGCAATCTCTTTACGCATGAGCCGCAATGAGTTTGCCTTGCTCACCTGGCCCATTGCCAAACCTCGAATAACTAGGGTCAAGGTCTGACTGCCAGCAATGCCACCCATGCTGGCAACAATGGGCATCAACACCGCAAGTACAACAATTTTTTCGATGGTTGCATCAAATAGGGCGATCACTGCCGATGCGGCAAAAGCGGTTAATAAATTTGCGCCCAGCCAGACAGCACGACGACCGGTACTCGTCCAGATAGGCGAAAATAGGTCATCCTCTTCACCCAAACCCGCCATGCTGGTCAGCGACTGCCCACCCTGCTCACGAATAACATCGACGATATCGTCGATCGTAATACGACCTAGCAAACGATTATGATCATCGACTACTGGCGCAGAGAGAATGTCTTGGCGTGCAAAGTGGTTTGCAATATCGATTTCCTGCATGGTGACCTTGATCGCATCAAAATCGCTAAGCATGGCTTGAGCAACAGTGGTCGTGGGCTGCAAAGTGACAATTTGCGTAATAAGCAAAACACCTAAATAGCTATCATCTCGGTCAACAACAAATAATTTATCAGTCGATTCAGGCAGCTCACCACGCAAGCGTAGATAACGCAACACCACATCGAGGCTGACATCAGGCCGCACCGTAATGGCGTCGGTATTCATCAAACCACCGGCGGTGTCTTCAGAATAGGCAAGCACTTGCTCAACGCGCTCGCGATCCTGCCGATCCATAGTTTGAAGAATTTCGCGGCTGTCTTGATCGGGCAGACTTTGCAGAATATCGGCAATGTCGTCTGTCGCCAGACCTTCGGTGGCAGCGATTAACTGCGCCAGGCCCATTTCTCGAATCAGTCTGGCACGTACATCGTCATGCAAATGCGCTAGCACCGCGCCGCGAATATCAGCTGCCAGCCATTGCCAGACGGTATCCCGCTCAGCACTAGGCAGACTCTCAATAGAATGGGCGATTTCAGCAGGATGCAGCTCTACTAGCAGAGCACGCGCATCGTCATAAGCATCATTGCGCAGATGCGCCATGAACTCCTCTAGCTCTTCTTTAATTTCTTGTTTTTCGCCCGACATCGGTTGCTATACCGCCAAAGGTTGGCCTACCCGAGTGTAGGCAATATTGATCAATAAAAGAACCCTGATCTGGAAATAGCTTGGATCTAGGATTAAATATCTAGCTAGATATCTTGATTAATACGATCTAACAATTCTTCGATTTCGTTACTGGTTCCAGCTCGATGCACGCTATGCATTAACGCAGACAACTCTGAGATTGAGCTATTTATGACAATACGACGCACATCTAAGCAAGCACGTGGGTTCATACTAAATACCCGCAAACCCATGCCTAACAATAAGCGTACATAACGCACATCGCCAGCCATTTCACCACACATTGTTACGGGTATTTTCGCCTCGCAGCCGGCCTTAATCGCCATGCTGATCAATTTAAGCACAGCTGGATGCGCTGGCTTATAGAGGTAATTAACATCTTCATCCAGACGATCAATGGCTAAGGTATACTGAATTAAATCGTTAGTACCAATGGATAAAAAATCGAGATGACGGGCAAAGGCATCCGCATCCAGAGCCGCAGCGGGCACCTCAATCATGCCACCTATCAGAATATCATCATCGAACGGCACATTGGATTGGCGCAACTGACGTTTAGTATCCTCAATAAACTGCATGGCTTGTTGCAATTCTTCAACATTAGTTAACATTGGTAGCATAAGATGTAGTTTGCCGTAAGCCGATGCGCGCAGAATTGCTCTGAGCTGCGGATAAAATAGCGATGGATCCTGTAAACACAAACGTATCGCTCGCAAACCCAACGCTGGGTTCGTCGCAATAACTGCGTTCCCCCACGCTTTCGCGGAGCCTGCCCCGTGCTTGACACGGAGGCCAACACCATCAACCTGTTTATCCGCACCAAGATCAAGGGTTCTTATAGTGACTGGCGTACCATTGGCGCGCTCAACAATACGTCGGTAGGCCTGATATTGCACTTCTTCTGTTGGCACACCGTTAGCCATTATGAAAACCATTTCGGTGCGATAGAGACCAATACCATCACTACCAACAGCATGCATCAAATCGATATCTTCATCTGTTTCAACATTTGTCAATAACTCTATATTGATACCATCTAACGTCACCGCTGATCGGTTTTTTAGGGCATTGAGTTGCGCTCGTTGCCGCAATGCAGTTTTCTGACGACTTTCAATATGCCGTAACAAGGTTTCATCACAATCTGCCAATACCATGCCGCGCTCGCTATCAAGCGCTACGGTTTCATTATGGTAGATATAACGACGCAGGTTATGTACACCGACAACCGCAGGAATGCCTAAACTACGCGCCAAAATCGCAGTATGCGAATTAACACCACCATGCTCACTAACAAAACCAGCAACCCCCTGCGACTTAAATAATATAATCTCTGCTGGGCTTACCTCTTCAGCAATCACAACGCGACCCGCCAGCGAGGTTTCCGTATCACTAAGGCCTTGCGCATCAGGATCGCTCAGCAGTCTTTGCACACGGTTAACAACATAATCAACATCATCACCTCGCGTTCGCAGATAAGGATCATCCATTTCCTCAAACACGGCAACCAAAGCATCACGCTGATACTTCAACGCCCACTCGGCATTACATTGATGTTGTCTAATATAGTCGATCGGCACTTTGGAAAAAGCGCTATCTTCTAACATCAATAAGTGAGTTTCGATGAAAGCAGAAATTTCTTCTGACGCCGACGTTGGAATATATTCTCTAACAGTATCAAGCTGTTTTTTTGCGCCTGCCAGAGCAAGCTCGTAACGCACAACTTCATCCTCTACATTTTTCTGTGGAATATTGTACTCGACAACTTCAGGCTGAATACTGTGAAAAATGTGCGCACGACCAATTACCAGCCCACGCGTCACACCAATCCCTGTTAGGGCAGTTGTCATAATAGTTCGGTCATAACAGTATCGTGCAATCAATAATGCTAGCGTAGCACCTCATCACTCAACATCTTCATCAAAGCCCGAATGAAAGAATCCAGCTAAACTGTCAAGCGCCTGATCCTCATCTTCACCATCAGCAACCAGTTCAAGCGTAGTGCCTTTACTCGCAGCCAGCATCATCACACCCATAATGCTTTTGCCATTGACACAATGTGAATGACGCACAAGCTTGACCGAACTCTGAAAGCTCGATGCCAATTTAACCAGTTTAACTGCGGCACGCGCATGCAAACCTAATTTATTGATCACCAATACTTGCCTATTCTGCATAACCATCCTTTTTGATATGGTATTCCAACAAGGCAGCATTGATGGGTTCAGAGCCTGCCACATGCGCCCAGGCAAGGCGCCGCACGCAGACAATGGTTGTTCCATTGTCAAGAGCGGCAACGCGGCATGGGCGCATGTGGCAGGCTCCCTGCGGGCGGGCTGGCAAGGCGTCATCCACGGTGTTACGTCTCTTGCAAAGGGGCTCGCCCTTTACGGCGAGACGCGCCTTGTTGCTAACACCTTGCCATCCCGCTGAATCCATCAATGCTGCCTTGTTGGAATACTAGGTGGGTAAACAAATACACCCTCTCTACCACCAGCTATTGCCTTGGCTGTCATTTTGCCAAGCTCGTCTTTAGAATAATTAAAGACACGGATCAACATCGGCAAGTTAAGGCCCAATACAATAGCGACTTTGCCTGGCTGATGAAATTGTGTCGCAATATTGCTAGGGGTACTGCCATATAAATCACTAAGCACTAACACACCAGCACCATGATCAAGCTCAGTAATTTTTCGTTGTATTTCTTGCAAAACAACTGCTGGTTTAGCGTTATGACTGATTGATACCTCTTCAATACTACCGTCATAGTCGCCACAAATAGACCGGGCTGCTGCTAACAAGCCACTGCCAACATACTCATGATTGATTAACAATACACCAACGCTCATATTAGGGAGCCTCTGATTTATTCTGGACGAAGTAGGTTGTATCTGAAATATTCAGATTTGACATGCCCTCGGGGCGCAAGGCGCGAATCGCACGTAATAGCCGGCTATTGCGCCCTGAGGGGATGCGGTAGCATTCCTGAGGAAGTGCTCTTGGGGTGCAAAGATTTGCGCCCCGCAGGAAGTGTACCCCTCCAGGGGGTATTGAAACGAACCCTTGGAGTGCAACGCAGAAGCTGGATATTTCAAGTGCAAGAGTCGAGTTCATGAAGTGATCAGAGGTTCCTTAGTTCTCTATGCTTAATTAATAACGAGGGATACTCGTCACGTAAGCTTTGCGCAATCTGCTCAGCCAAAAACACTGATCGATGTTGGCCGCCGGTACAACCTATTGCTACTGTCAGATAACTTCGATTTTCGCTAACATAACGCGGCAACCAAGTCTGCAAATAATGTTTAATATCTGTCAACATAGCGACAACTTCTTCTTGCCCCGAAAGAAATAACTGAACGTCATCATCCAACCCTGTTTGGTTACGTAATTGCGGATCCCAATGTGGATTAGGCAAACAACGCACATCAAAAACAAAATTTACATCAACTGGGACACCATTTTTAAATCCGAACGAGGTCAGCAATATAGAAAGGCTTTCACTCTCTTGATTGCCGACGCGTTGCGTTAGCATATCGCGCAACTGGTGCACATTCAAATGGGTCGTATCAATACGTAAATCAGCAAACTCTGATATCACTGAAAGCAATGACGCCTCTTCATCAATCGCTTCAGCCAGCGAGATTGCATCATTCGTTAACGGATGCCTGCGCCGTGTTTCACTAAAGCGACGAATCAGTGTTGCTTTTTCAGCATCCAGAAATAATATCTCCACCGGCACTTTAAGCTGGCGAATTTTTGCTAACACATTAGAAAAATCACGAATATCCTGCACCATATTTCGCGCATCAATGGCTACCGCACTAAGCCGATTAGTTGCACCTTGACCTGAACGTAACATCTGTTTAACAAAATCAGGTAATAAGCCAGCAGGTAAATTATCAATACAGTAATAGCCTAAATCTTCCAATGTACTTAATGCAACACTCTTGCCCGAACCTGATAAGCCACTGACTATAATGAGCTTCATTCTAGGAGGCGCTAAATGTGGCATCATGCTTGCCAAGAAAATCATCTGCAGCATTGTAACCACGACAAACTAAGGCATGGTTCCTCACCGCAGTCTCTACCAACACGGCAAGGTTTCGACCAGCGGCAACAGGCAAAATAATCTGATCAATTTCAATGCCAAGAATATCAACACTTTGATGGTTGCCACGCAAACGATCAACGTTTGCTAATTGTTTCTCATCAAAATACTCAATATAAATAACCAAACGCAATTGCTTCGTTTCTTTTACCGCACTGTCACCAAACATAGCTCTAATATTAAGAACGCCGAGCCCGCGTACTTCAATAAAATCACGCAACGGTGGCGGACAGCTGCCCTGAACAACATCTGGCTCCGACTGTATAAACAGGGGTGCATCATCAGCCACAAGTCGGTGCCCTCGACTCACCAACTCCAGTGCCAATTCACTTTTACCAACACCGCTAGGGCCAGTCAATAAAACGCCGACACCTAGCACTTCCATAAAAACACCATGCATTACCACATGTTCAGCAACAAGTTGGGTCAAATAATAGCGTAGATGATTGACTATCTTATGACTGCCAGCATTGGACTTTAGTAATGGGGTCTGGGTATTACGTGCCATAGCCTTGAACGAGTCAGGGGCATCGATACCCTCAGCCAAAATAATGGCCGCTGGCTTGATTGAAAATAAGCACGCGATCGTATCAGTGTAGGAATTTTTCCCCAGGCTCTCAAGAAACTCAAATTCACTGGCACCAATCACTTGCAGGCGATTGGGCTTGATCACATTGAGAAAGCCAACTAATGGCAGCGGATCATCATCGCTACTGGCCGCGCCGCGCTCTCGAGGTATAACGACTGTTGTGGCAATAGCTCGGTCAGACCCTTCCTCGCCGGCCACCCATGACAGCATTAATGTTTTTTTATGCTGCTTAAAAAGTGTACCGACTGTAATCGGGCTGGTCATGCCTATTCTAGTGTGGTGTAACGAATAACATGCACATATCAGAGGCTCACAAATAACTCAAGACAAGGCGCAGCCTGCAGTTAATGGCTGTTCCCTTAATAAAGGCTGCAACGCGGTATTGGGTCATTTGTGAGCCTCCCTTCGGGCGCATCAAGAAGCCATCATCTGCTGCGTCGCCTAAAGCGCCTACTGTTGGTGCGCCTCTTGATAAGGGGCACACCGTTCCCTGCGAGACGCGTCTTGCAGCTAACGGCTTCTCGATATGCTGATAGGTGCATGTTATTCGTTACACCGCACTGGAGAATCAGAATCGTTTTTAGATGACTTCGATAGCAACTCGTAAAGCTCTTCGCTATTGGCTGCCAGTCTTAATTTTTCACGCATCACAGGATTACTAAACAACTTTGCTAGCTGCGCCAAAAGATGGAGATGCTCGTCATTAGAGTCTTTGGGCACAAGCAAGGCAAACATATAGGCAACTGGCTCGTTATCAATCGCATCAAAATCAACGCCCTCTTCAAAACGCATGAAGGCAGACACGGCATGATCGAGCCCGCCTAAACGACCATGGGGTATTGCTACACCATGGCCTATACCTGTACTACCAAGTCGCTCGCGTGCAACAAGACTATCGAACACCTCTGTCGCAAGCAGTGCTGCTTCGTCATTAGCAACAAGACTGCTGAGACGCTCAAGTGCACACTTTTTACTTGTCGCGCGCGCATTCGACACAATGCGTTGCGGTGAAAGGGTATCAGCAATATGAATCACTGTTTGAGCTCCAAACTAAGGCCTGTTAACACACTATCTAATGTGGATGATGATTAGACTGCTTTTCTTTAAATTTTATCACCTGACGATCCAGCTTATCAATCAAGCCATCAATTGCAGCATACATATCATTCTCAACGGAATTAGCGTGCAAATTACCACCGCTAACATGCACCGTCGCCTCTGCCTTTTGCCCCGGCTTCTCAACTGTCAGGGTGACATGAACATTGACCACTTGGTCAAAGTGTCGCTCAAGACGTTCAAACTTGGTGTTAACGTAATCTTTCAATGCCTGTGTAATATCGACATGATGGCCGCTTAGGGTAAGTTGCATAAGATCTCCTTCACTGACTGTTAGTGGCCTCTAATTGAGACTCTCTAGGTTTTATACCCACCCTAGGCCAAGCGCTTACGCTCATTCGAGGGTGGAATCATCATCGCCTCACGATACTTGGCAATTGTCCGGCGTGCCACGTTAATACCTTGGTCTTCCAATAAGTTAGCAATCTTGCTATCGCTCAACGGTTTAGTTACGTTTTCAGCTGCAACAAGTTTTTTGATCAAGGCGCGTATCGCCGTGGCAGAACATTCACCACCGCTAGCAGTACTAACATGACTAGAAAAGAAATATTTGAGCTCAAACACACCACGCGGCGTACGCATGTATTTTCGTGTTGTAACGCGAGAAATCGTCGATTCATGCATCTCTACTACTTCGGCAATATCATGCAGTACCAACGGCTTCATGGCCTCTTCACCGTATTCAAGAAAACCACGCTGATGCTCAACAATACAACTAGCAACTTTTAGCAATGTTTCGTGGCGGCTTTGCAGGCTTTTAATAAACCAGCGCGCTTCTTTCATCTGGTTTTTAAGGTAAGTTGTATCATCATTACGGCCGCCATTTTTCGCCATGCGCGCATAATGCTGATTAATAGAAACCTTGGGCAAAGAATCGGTATTTAACTCAACCTTCCATTTGCCTTTATCTTTTTTGACCATGACATCAGGCACAATATATTCGGGCTGAATGTTACTAATCGTTGCCCCAGGACGTGGGTTTAATTGCTGAATCAAGGCAACCACATTTTGCAGTTCTTCACGCGTTAATTTCATGCGTCGCGTCAATTGCGTAAAATCACGGCTACCAAGCAATTGGATATGCTCTGTTAATAACAATTTAGCTTCAGCGTACCACTCAATGGTCTTGTCGTATTGATTCAACTGTACTAATAATGTCTCACGCAAGTCACGGCCCGCCACCCCTAATGGGTCAAAATGCTGCACGCGATGCAGCACGGCCTCGATCTCATCAAGTTCAATTTCTTCAAACTCGTCAATGACACTTTTTTGCAGGTCTTCTAAGGAGGTCTGTAAATAACCATCCTCACCCAAACTGTCAATGATCGCCTCAGCAATGGCTGCATCTGCAGCACTGAAAGGCGTTAACATCATCTGCCATTTGAGGTGTTCTTGTAATGAGGGCGACACACTATCAGACTGTTCAAATTCGCGTTCGGGTGCAGCCGGGGTCGCCATAGCCGTAGGCGTGTAGTCATAAACATCATCCCAAGCGCTATCGACTGGCAGGTCTTCGGGGATAGTTTGATTATCCTCTAAATTGATGGCGCTATCGGGTGAGTCTTTAACTGCGCTATCGCCAGCCCTATCCTCAGCGCCCTCAACACGACTATCACTATCAGCTTGTTCATTTTGAGCAGCCTCTTCGGCCATTTCTAGCAAGGGATTCGTTTCAAGTGCTTCTTGAACTTCTGCCTGTAATTCAAGTGCTGAAAGTTGCAACAAGCGTATTGCCTGTTGCAACTGCGGCGTCATCGTAAGATGCTGCCCTAGGCGGAGTTGCAGACTCTGCTTCATGGACGAATACTACGCATTTGACTCACTGCTTGCTGCTCATTTCAATTCCATTTTAGCGCAAATACTGCGCGGCCGTTAACAATCATTTTGGCAGTCCTACCGGCGCTTGTTTTTCATAGTTTAAATTCTTCCCCTAAATAAACCTTTCTAACTTGCTCATTAGCCAGCACGTACTCTGGCTCTCCTTCAGCAATGACTGAGCCATTATTAACAATATAGGCACGCTGGCAAATCGACAAGGTCTCCCTAACATTGTGGTCAGTAATCAAGATGCCAATATTGCGCTCACTTAACTGCTTAATGATTCTTTGTATATCGACCACAGAAATTGGATCAACACCCGCAAACGGCTCATCAAGCAAAATAAAACTGGGATCGCTGGCCAAGGCACGCGCAATTTCCAAACGGCGACGCTCACCACCAGAAAGGGACATGCCTAATGATTGTGCTAAATGTGCGAGGCTGAACTCGTCCAATAATTGCTGCAAACGCAGTTCGCGTTGCTGACGAGAAAGTTGATCTTGCGTTTCAAGCACCGCCTGAATATTGTCAGCAACACTGAGCTTGCGAAAAACCGATGCTTCTTGCGCAAGATAACCTAAGCCAAGTCGTGCGCGCGCATGCATGGGCAGTCGAGTAAGATCGGTATCATCGATAAGAACCCTGC
>CAYUKF010000004.1:0-4954 GCA_964445215.1 uncultured Thiotrichales bacterium | reverse complement strand
GCGCGCGCATGCATGGGCAGTCGAGTAAGATCGGTATCATCGATAAGAACCCTGCCTGCATCGGCAGCAACAAGGCCAACAATCATATAAAAGCAGGTGGTCTTGCCGGCACCATTAGGGCCAAGTAGACCCACCACCTCGCCACGACTGAGCTCAAGTGAAATATCGTTAACAACCTGGCGCGAGCGATAGCGTTTGGCAAGGCCAAGGGCGCGTAGCTTACTCATAACAATGACCGCTGGTCACCCCGGTGATTATCATAAGGGCAGCTTACTGAGCCTCATTATTATTCAGTGTTTCGGGCTGGACAATAATCTTGATACGTTCACTGCCATCTTCCGCGCGCCTGGCTTTGACCGTTTCATTAACCGTGTCGTAACGTAGATAATGGCCGCTAAACAGATCGCCATCACGCGTTAGTTTTGCCTTTTTACGCAGGGTTAATATGCCATTGACAATACTGTAATGAATAGTTTTGGCCTCACCAAACACTGGACTCTGGTTTAACTCAAGCTGCTGCTGAAACTTAGCAGGCTTACCCACCGAAGTGAGCGAATTAAATTTGCGATTTTTGGTCTTAATGGTGACTTCATCACCACGGATTTCCATCGTGCCCTGCTTAATTAACACGTCACCGCGATAGATACCGATTCCTTTGACCTCATCAAGATCCGCCGTATCCGCTTCAACATACACCTCTTGCTCGCTATCACTCTGCAATGCATAAACCGGCGTGGCCATTGCCAACAAAACAACAATACTATGAATCAGGTACCGCATAGCGTCCTCTCACACGATCTTTCAAAAAGAAACGGTTTTCAGCAAAACGTGCGCGCATACCAACAGACTCGGTGACGCCACTGTCAGCAACAATGAGCACCTCGGCATCTGTCACCGCAACATCGTTAAGCAAATCAACATCGACATCACGGGTATCAATTTTAATGCCTTCATTCACGGCATCACGCTCACGCAATGCAATCACTTCACCTGTTAAACGCAGAGTATTGCCATCGGCCGATAACCAACCACGCGCTGCGTCAATAGTCCAGGGTGGCGTCTTGGCATTATAGATAATCACATGGGGCTGATCGACTGTCGCAGTTTGATCATCAGCGTAGTGCAATAATTGTACTGCAAGCATGCGTTGGCGTGGAACGCCATTAGCATCCATGGCAACTGCTGTAAAATTTTCAATAGTAAAATCAGCAATATGGGGCACAGCAACGGCCTCGACTGCATCAGGCGCGGGGGCTCGAATTTGGCCTCGCAACCAAAGGCTAATCAGCGTGAGTAACAACACCGCAATAAAAATTAAACTATTACTGCGATTAATTAATCGGCTCATGACGGGCTCCTATACAGAGACTATAGGGGGCCTCTAAAAATGAGGATTTTTTCGTGATAGCAAGGAAGCACCGCGCGCAGAACCACAGTGTATAAGTAATACATGAGGATTCGAGCACGGGGCTGACGCCGCTATCGCGGGAAAAGACCATTTTTAGAGGCCCCCTATATATGACTGCAATATCGCTTCAAGCTTTCCCTGCGCATGAAGCAGCATTTCACAGGCCTCACGCGCAGCGCCAACGCCGCCTTTTTTGGCTGTCACCCAATCAGCATGCTCTAACACCAAAGCATGGGCATCGGCCGTAGCAATAGCTAAACCGACTTGTGTCATCACCGGTAGATCAACAATGTCGTCGCCCATGTAGGCCACGTGTTCCGGTGATAAATTTAGCTGCTCAAGCAATGCGTGATAGGCGGGGCGCTTATCACGCTGGCCTTGGTGGACAAGAGAGATACCGAGGTTTTCCATACGATATTTAACTGTTGCAGATTGACGGCCAGTAATAATAGCCATCTCAACACCCGCCTCATGCAGCATTTTAATGCCATGACCGTCACGCGAATGAAATGCCTTTGATTCGACACCCTTATCATCAAAATACAAACGGCCATCGGTTAATACGCCATCGACATCAAAAATCAGTAAGCGAATTTTTTCAGCACGTTGAATAACATCATCAGAAAGTTCCAACCCAAAGTTCTCCTTAAAGAAGCTCTAAACAGATCATGATTATTCGAAACTTCCTTAGACTACGCCTGCTTTTAATAAATCATGCATATTAAAAGCACCCACAAGCTTGTTATTTTCATCTGTTACTGGAAAAGAGTTGATCTTATACTGTTCCATAATCTGTAAGGCTTCGGCAGCAAGTATACTGGCGGCCACTGTTTTACACTTAGGCGTCATGACTTCTTTGACCTTGGCATCACGCATATCCGCATCCCCATCAAGCAAACGTCGAAGATCACCATCGGTAATTAAGCCAGCAACCTTGTGATCGTCATCAACAATAATAGTCATACCCAAACCTTTTTTGCTCATTTCCAATAACGCGTCATGAAAGCTGGCATTCTCTTGCGTCACCGGTATCGCATCACCCGTACGCATAACATCAGCAACATGCAGCAATAATCGCCGCCCCAAGCGCCCACCTGGGTGTGAGCGAGCAAAATCATTTGCCGTAAAATCACGCGCCTCTAATAAAGCGACGGCCAATGCATCACCCATCACCAAGGTTACTGTGGTGCTCGATGTTGGTGCCAAACCTAAAGGGCAAGCCTCTTCTTCTATAGCAATATTCAAATGAACATCCGCTAACTCAGCAATAGTTGAGGCGTGATTACCCGTCATCGCAATCAATGGCACATGCAAGCGCTTGATAATAGGCAGTATGGTGACAATCTCGTCGGTTTCTCCGGAATTAGAAATTGCTAATACAACATCACTGGCGGTAATCATACCAAGATCACCATGACTGGCTTCTCCCGGGTGAACAAAAAATGCAGGGGAGCCGGTGCTGGCCAAAGTCGCTGCGATTTTATTACCAATATGGCCTGACTTGCCCATACCTAACACAATAATGCGGCCTTCACATGCCAGCATTAACGTACAGGCGCGGACAAAATCATCGTCGATGCGCTGTTTTAACAAGGCCACCGAACGCATTTCCGTGTCGATTACTGCTATCGCCAACTGCTTTAGTCTTGTTTTATCCATTTAATTTTATTAGGTCGTCGCCACAACCAGCGATTGATAGTAAATAAACACCATATAGGCAACAAAGACAGCAAACAATACCGCGCCTTCCCAGCGCATAATATAACCCGTTTTACGGAGCCCCATCGCCATTAAAAATAAAGCCACTGTCAGCGCCAAAGCTATCGGTGCGTCACGATAAAGCACTTCTGCAGGAAAGGCGCCTGGCGCGAACAAGGCAGGCATCGCCAACACCAAAAGAAAATTAAAAATATTGGAGCCAACAATAGCGCCAATGACTAAGTCATGCTCACCCTTCAGCGCACCGGTCACTGACGCCGCCAACTCTGGCAGGCTCGTGCCAATAGCAACTATTGATAAACCAATAACCAGATCACTAACACCCATTGCTTGGGCTATATTGACCGCGCCCCAAACTAATAGCTTGGCACTAGCAACCAGGACGACAAGCCCCACCACCAACCACACCAAGGCTTTGGCTATCGAACCCTGCTTTCTTAATTCCTTATCAAAATCGGTTTTAATCGGATCATTAGCACCCGCGCTGCGCGACAAGCGTATTAAAATGCCCATCACCACAACCAACCCTATCAGCAACAACACGCCATCTAACTGACCAAGTGTGCCGTCAAATATCAACGCGATTACTACCACGTTAATCAGCAGCAAAATTGGCAATTCTCGACGCAACGTTGCCGAATTTACTGCTAACGGCGCCACCAACGCCGTCACACCCAGCACTAATGCAATATTGGCAATATTGGAGCCATAAACATTACCAATAGCGAGCCCAGGATTATTTTGTAAAGAGGCAGACAAAGCTACCAGCATCTCAGGTGCCGATGTGCCAATGCTCACTATAGTGAGCCCGATCAGAATAGGCGGTACTTTAAAATGTACCGCAGTTTGTGCAGCACCGAAAATAAAGCGATCCGCACTCCATACGAGAAACACAAGACCGACTACAATGGCAGCAATAGACAGCATCATATTGGCTTAACACCAAAATTTAAAAATATACCCACAAAAATCACCAAGCCAAACCAATTATTATTCAAAAATGCCCGAAAACAACCTGCTGTATCACGATTGCGTGTTAGCCATTGTTGATAGAGTGCAAACAATGCTGCTGCAAACAAGCCAATGTAATAAACAATGCTGGCAGCAAGTAAATTGCCCACCAGCAGCAATATCACCAACACCAAACCATGTAACACGGCGACAATAACACGGTCATAACGACCAAATAATATTGCCGTTGATTTAATGCCTATGCGTAAATCATCATCGCGATCGACCATGGCGTAAAAGGTATCGTAGGCGATTGTCCATAAAACGGTTGCCGCAAACAACAGCCACGCAATAAAAGGGATTTCACCACGTATCGCCGCGAATGCCATAGGTATTGCCCACGCAAAGGCAGCGCCAAGCACGACTTGCGGCATATTGATGTAGCGCTTGGTAAATGGATATATCGCTGCCAGCAACAATGCCACCACGGATAAAATAACAGTAAAATAATCTAAGGTGAGCACCAACATAAAGGATGCTATAACCAACACAGAAAAAAGCAATAACGCTTCTTTGGTCGTCACAGCACCGCTCACTAATGGTCGCGTCTGGGTACGCTCAACATGGCCATCAAAATCACGGTCTGCATAATCGTTAATCACACAGCCTGCTGAACGCATCAGCACAACCCCAGCCACAAAGACAATAAGAATATGCAGCGGCGGCACACCTTCTGCGGCTATCCACAAGCCCCACAGTGTCGGCCATAATAATAAAAGTATGCCAATCGGTTTATTAAGACGCATCAATTGTGCGTAGGCATACCCGCGGCGTTTGAGATTCAGGCTTTTAGTGTGTGTCATATTCATTTCATGG
>CAYUKF010000003.1:10275-27548 GCA_964445215.1 uncultured Thiotrichales bacterium | reverse complement strand
TGTCAATCTGGCTGAATAAATCAGAGACCCCTTAAAAGAATTTGCTCAGCGTGACCTGGATATAGTCATCGCGACCTAAGCTAAAATTGATGTCAGTTGATTTTACGTTTGAGAACCAACGGCTTTCAATTTCGATTTTCCAGCTTTGTCCAATACGGCGGCTGGCTTCGAGGTTGAATGACCGGGTGCTGCTACTGGCATCTTGAATAACACCAAACAGTAGTTCGCTCGATTGTGCATCGTTTAGCGTAAGCCGTGCACCCAATAAATAGTCATCCTCAAAGGGTGTGGGGGCAGCCTCATGTCTGTCATCAAATAAATATTCACCAATCCAGCCTATATCGATGGCTGTATTGAACACCCCAACAAAGGTGTATTCAAAGCCAGTCGTTAAGGCGCTAAAACGATCACTTTGTCCGCTGCGTGATATCGCCTCAAGCTTGAGCAGCCAGTTTCCTTGATAAGTTTGTATATCAATAGCCGTTTGGTCTATTAAGTTATAGACTGGAATGAGCGCACTGCCATCATTGTTGATAATAAAGACAGGGTCGCGACTGGTGCCAGAGAAATGCGAGAGGCCAATATCCCAATTACCCAGCACTTGTGACCAGCGTAGCGCCCAATCTATGTGTTTTTCTTCAGCTGATGATTCGTAAATCGGATTATTGCTATCGACAGCGGGGATGCTGCGCAGGCGCCCATCAACCCCAGGGAATGTACGTTCACGAAAGCCTGGCAACAGAAATAGATCGAGCGTTCCTGCTGGCTGGACTAATGCTAAATTAATCATAGGCTGACCAAGCTTGTCTTCCATATCCAGGTTTTCAATCAAGTCGGTTTGATTGATAATATCCACCAAGTGTTGGCTCTCGGTAGTGCCCCAAAAGACTTTACCTATGCCAATACGAAGTTCCCAACGATCAGAGACAACCTCGTAAAGTAATTCACGAATGTCGGCATGGCTGCGCTCGCTGTCATTTTGATCCAAGCGAATAAAAGGTGTAATGAGTAGACTTTGTTTACCTTTGTCCCAACTATAATAGAGTTCAGGTTGCAGGGAAAAGGAGATATTGCTATCGCTTTGTTGTGCAGCGCGTGCTTGTTGTGGAAAATAACGATATTCTAATGCGGCAAAGCCAGATAATTCGCCTTGGAAATCATGGGGTAAATCACGGGCAAAGAGAGATTGGTTTAGTGATGCTAGCAGTAGGCTCAGTAGATATGGAGAAAAATGTTTATACATTGATTAACAGGGCAGCGCTTACTGATTAACGCGCACGCTTTAAACTATTTTGATCAAAGTCACGGTCACTCAGGCCGGTTTGAAATTGATAGTTATTCCATTCTAGTGTCGTGCTTTTATTTGTTTGATGGTTAATCATTTCAAAACGATCGGCACGCCAATATTGATCATTATATTGCTGGTAGTCATGCTGAGTTAAGGTTTTTAACAAGCTGTTTTTGCGATCATAAAATTCGACTCTTAATGGTTGATACATTTCTTTATCAAGCCAAACGATGCGGCGGGTATAACCAGAAAATTTATAGGCAGGAAATTGCTCAATGACGAAAACAGGGCGGTTATTGATTTCTTCATCACGCAGATACTTATAAGTGTATTTATCCACCTCGGATGAACTGATATCTTCAAAGGAAAATTCACTGCCCATAAAAGGACCTGACTTGTTGCGAGAGGCAATACGCTTGACACGTTTTAGCGCGGGCAGAAAGAGCCACTGATCATCCGCTTTCTTCGAGTGTGTATAGCTTAAGAATACGGTACCTTTAATATCGCGCGGTTGATCAAAAATGGAAATACTTTTATCACCATCGTCCTTGACTTCGAGCGTTTTAACGCGGATTTCACGAATACTTTCTTTGCCAGCGGCATTGCGTAGTGTCATCCGTAGGCTGGCAAGCTGATCAGCAAAGCCTGAATCGCGCCTATCTGCCTCAATGGCTATTTCAAGACCACGTGCTTCAGGTGTTTGTGCAAACGTGCTAATAGGTGTTAGCAGGCTGATCAGTAGTAGTGTGAGTAAGCGTATCATTATCATTCTCCTCAATTCTCATCAGTAGGGGCAGGAAAAATAAAAAGTCTGCAATAAGGGCCATCGCAATTACAATGGCGGTAAGCAAACCCATGGATGAGTTAAGATAAAAATCAGACAGGGTTAAAATTAAAAAGCCAACGATAAGAATTGCGGAGGTGACCACCAGGGCAGGGCCAACGGTCATCAGGGAATAGCGCACGGCGGCAAAGGTATTTGCGCTATTTTCGCGACGAGCACGTAGATATTTACTCAACAGGTGTATGGTATCGTCGACGATAATACCAAGAGTCATGCCCATGACAACTGACAGGCTAAGCCCGACTTGACCCACTGCAAGTGCCCAGATACCAAAGCCCATGCCAACGGGAACCAGGTTGGGTATCAGGCTGAGCAAGCCAATTTTAATCGAACGGAATGCGATAATCAGTATTAACGATATACCGATCAGCGCCAGGGTGGTGCCGATCAGCATGCTGTTAACGTTGCGTTTACCGATATGGGCAAACCTCATGGAGGTTCCCGAACCATCAAAATCATTATATCGTGGAGAATTTTCTAATAGCCAGGTCTTGGCTCGTTGCTCTAAAGCCAATAGCTCATTAGTGGACATATTGCCGAGCACAACCGACAGGCGTGTGGCAGATTTATCGATATTAATCTGGTTATTAAGGTCCAACCCATACGGTAATGACATTTCGTAGAGCAATAAATACTGCGCAGCGAGTTCACGTTGCTCGGGAATTTTATACCAGGCCTCATCATCGCCATGCATGTTCTTATTAAGACGACGCATGGTGTCAACAAGGCTGTTAACGTGGCGTGTTTCGGATTGTTGTCGCCACCACTCGGTAAAGTTAGCGAGAGCTAATAAATATTCGGGATCAGCAATACCTTCTGTTTCGCCTGACTCAAAGGAGTATTGGATATAGTCAAAGCCGGTAAGGTTAGCAACAGTAAAATCGTTGTCCTGGCGAAATTCGACGCGCTCACTGAAATATTTTGTAAATACATCATTGAGTTCGTTTTTAGGAATCATGGCGATGAGTACAATGACCACTGCGCCTGTGCTATACAATAATAGTTGTCTATTGCGAATAAGCCAGTCTGCAAAATATTGCATAGGCAGGGTGGGTTGTGTGGCATTAGGCTTTGCTCGAATAGGTTTGACCCGAATGGGCAATAAACTTAACAGGGCAGGCATGAATAATATGGTATAGAAAAATGAGCCGACGACACCCATTGCGGTGAAATTGCCCAGGTCACGAAAGGGTGGTGAATCAGAAAAATTAAGGCTTAAAAAGCCTATAGCAGTGGTCAGGCTGGTCAAAAATATGGGTTGTAAATTAATACGCAAACTTTCGCTAATAGCTTCGTGCCGCGTCATTCCTGCACGCAATTGCTGACGTAAAATCATAAGAATATGAACGGCGCTGGCGATAGCGATGGTGAGAATAATAATGGGTGCTGATACCGCTGGCGATGTTAGCGGGAAGCCTAAATGTCCGCCCATACCCATGCCGGTTAATATCGAGAAAGCAATCACTAATACCGTGGCAAACGTACCAGCAAGAAAGCGTGTGAGCACTGCCAGCATAATAATCATGGCAAGAAAGCTAAGTGGTATCAGGTTTTTTATGTCATTGCGCGAACTTTCGCCAAAGGCATTATCTATCATTACCGCGCCGGTTAAGCGAATGTCAATATCGGGATGGTCTTGCTCTATTTGTTTGGCCAGGTCGCGAGCAAACTTGACGACCTCCGGCGTTTCTGTTTCTTCATTCTTGCCAGGAAAATACACGGTGACGTTGACACCAGAGACGTGGCCGTTAGGCGAAATAATATTGTTGACTAAATTCGGTTCGTTTAGCGCGACTTTTTTGATGCGGCTGATATCTTCTGGCGTGAGCGAATCAGGGTTGAGAATAAGGTCTTCGACAACAAGGTCATCTTCGCCGACGGCATAACTGTGTTGGAAATTGGCAATAGAATCAACCCGGGTTGAATAGGGCATTTGCCATGCTTGTTCAGTCAGTGCATGAATAACGCTTAAGGTTTTCTTGCTAAAGATATTGCCATCTTTAGGTACAATAACAAACAGCAGATTGTCATTTTTATTGTAGGTTTGTTCCAATTTCTCAAATGCCAGCATTTGAGGATTGTCTTTGCCAAAGAAGACGCGATAATCATTGGTGAACTTAAGTTTTTCGCCGCCGCTGGCAATAATGGCAACACAAATAAGCGTCAGTACAATGATAGGCCAGCGCCAACGTATGACCCAGGCACCTATTTTATCTTCCAGGTGCTTCATCGTTTCAACTCTATATGAACAGGTCTGACATTAGTCAGAGCCTCCTTAAGTAACATCATCGGCGCGCATAGCCTTTATTAGTAGAGCAATAAGGTCTTTTGCCCGCTGTTCAAATTCACTTTTTGGGAATAAGCCAACAAATAAAGGGAAGTTAAATAACGTTAGGCTGGAAAGTAGTATTTTGGCGATCGCATTGGTATCGTTAATCTGCCATTCATCGGCGTTATTACCTTGCACCAGTATTTCAGCAATCATCTTTTGTTGTGCTGCTAAACTTTCATGAACGATATCAGGCCGCTCCATTGTGATCATCGCTATTGTTTCATTTAAATGAGTATTTTCAGCGATAACTTCATGGGCATGTTCTATCATAAGCATTGTCAGACGCAGTAATTTCTGCTCGGCACTCAGTCCTTTTTTACTGATAGCTTGACGGCTCTGGTCGAGTTCTTGCTGAATGCAGTGTTGCGCGCAGGCGCTCGCAATATCGAGCTTATTGGTGAAATAGCGATAGAGATTGGCCGTCGACATATCTACATCGCCAGCAATATCGGCCATGGTTGTTTTGCCGTAACCATAGTGCGAGAACCGCTCTCTGGCGATTTCAAGTATGCGCTGACGAATATGGTCGGTGGTTTGTGCCGTTTGAGCTGGCGCCATAATGTTAATAATGAATAAATTGTTAATTATTCACTATTATGCGTAATTGATTTGCTATGTCAAGTGATCCAGGTTGGGCTAACAGGTCTCGGCTTAAAATTTGTATTCTAGGGAGCTTCTGAATAAGTCCCTCAAGCGGTGCTATTGGCGCTCACTTCTGGGGTGCGTAGGGAAAGAAGCTCCAAAATGCGGGTTAGAATACATCTTGTTTAGTCAGTTGCCATTTGGCTTCGACTTCCGTGTTTTTCGTACTCAAGTCCCGTCAATTGGGTGCCGCTATTGTAAATATCACTCTAGTGGTTTTATTTGATGTGAAATACGGATTTAGTATCACAAGGAATTGTGCATTTATTATTCTTGTACTGGTAGCAACGCCAGTATGGTCTGCTGTCAATCAGATAGCGGATGTACGTGTACTGATTGATATTTCGGGAAGCATGAAAAAGAGCGACCCGGGCAATCTACGCATTGCAGCGACGCGTCTCATTGCTGGCTTGATGCCAGAAGGGAGTCGCTGTGGTGTCTGGACCTTTGGCCGCTATGTCAATATGTTAGTGCCAGTACGAAATGTTGACGATGAATGGCGCGAGCTAGCTAAGGAAAAATCAGCGTTAATTAATTCTGCTGGTTTGTACACGAATATTGAAGGGGTGTTGGAAAACGCCTCTAGCGGTTGGTTTGATTACGATCCCAATACAAAGCGCAATATCATTTTATTAAGTGATGGCTACGTTGACGTATCGAAAAAAGCGCAGGAAAGTGCAGAGTCACGTCGCCGTATTATCGAGAAAACATTGCCGCGCTTAAAGAAAGCCGGCGTCATTGTTCATACCGTTGCCCTGTCAGCAGACGCCGACCATCAATTGTTAGAGACCATAGCTGTTGCGACTGATGGCAGTTATATGAGAGCCACTGAGGCAAGTAAGCTCAATCGCCTGTTTCTAAAACTCTTTGAGAAATCGACTGAAGCTCCTTCGCTGCCGCTAAAGAATAACAAGTTTAAGGTTGATAAAAGTATTAATAATATGACCTTGCTTATTATGCAGACAGACCAAGCCAAGCTGGCTGCGGTTATCCCGCCTGGTGGTCAGTCGTTTAATCAGGCATCTCACCCAGCGAATGTTAAGTGGCATCATGAAAAGGGATTTGACTTGATTACGGTCGAGTCTCCTGTTGTAGGACAATGGAAAATTGATGCCAATATAGATCCCGATAATCGTGTCATCGTTGCGACTAATCTCGAGTTAGATGTGTCACCTATACCGAATAGCATTATGCCCAATGAACTTGTTCATATATCAGGACATATGTTAGAAGACGGTAAGCCACTAATAAAGCGCCAGTTGTTAGAAAATATTAAGATGGTGCTGCTGCAAGAGCAAGCTAATGGTACTACGCAAAGCGTTACATTAAATGATAATGGGTTTCCTCCAGACCTTAGCGTTGGTGATGGTGTGTTTAGTGCCACAATGAAGCCACTTAATGTGCAAGGTGTTTACGAGTTAAGTGTCATTGTCACTGCCCCGACGTTTGAGCGTAAATATCATCACACTATAAATGTGATGGGCGAGCCTGTTGCGACCGATGTTAAAGAGCTCGGCGCCGATAAAGGCGGGGTTTTCTTACTGACACTGACGCCGCGCATTGATAAAAGTGTTTTGGTGATTGATTCATTAACTCTGAAATTAGCTGACAGCGATCAACCCGCTGTTGAATTGCCGCGTGATGAAAATGAAGCCTGGCATTTTGAATTACCATCACAGGTAATTAGCAAGTATTTAACCTTTAACGCCCGTGGCAAGATTGCTGATAAGCGTGATTTTTCCTATGAATGGGACATCGCCATGCCGGGTGCACCTCCATTACCTCAGCCGATTACTGAAATAGCACATGAGCCTGAGGATGTTGTCGTGCATGAGCCTGAGTCTGCGGTAAACGATGACAACCATGTAGAAGAACCAGAAGTAGAGGAACAGGCACAAGAGCAACGCCCTATGCAAGGTTTGCCTGCTTCAGAGCATGATGAGCAAGCCACAGAAAAAGAGGGTCACGCTACTAACTGGACATTGGTGATAGGCATTATTATTGGTGTTAATTTATTGTTTGCTCTGGGTGGTGGTATTTGGTGGTGGCTGGCACGTAGACGTAAGAAATCGAGTGAAGTTGATGATGAGTTGGAGGTTTCTACGCCAGAACCTGCTGAGGTGAAAGTAGGGTCGGGTGGTTCTCCAGAAACAAGCCAAGATACAGTGACAGAAGAGACCGAAAAAGTAAAAGTAGATGATTCCTCTCCAATTGATGGAGCAGAGAGTGAGGCGAAAGCAGAGCCGGATGATTCGCCAGAAATGAATCAAGATGCAGTGACAAAAGAGGTCAAAAAAGCCGAGATAGATGACAAACCTGGAGCTGATAAGGTGGCATGAAAAAAGGAGTTAGGTAAATGCAGGAGTTGATGGCAAGCTCTGGCTTAATAGTGGTAGAAGTTGCGTTGGTGTTGATAATTGTCTTTATCGTTGTTGGTTATATTTTATTACGTAAAAGCAAGGTTGAAATGACAGAGGCTAGAAATTTTGTTAAGCAGATTAATGCCAACGTTAGTCAGCGTAAAGAAAATTATTTGATGTTTGCTAAAGAGAGATTTGGCGATCACTTTGACGAGTCAGTAATCTGTTCTCATGTGTATTCGCTTTTGGAAAAAGAAAATCTGCTGTATGGGAAATTCGTAAAAGTTGCGATGCATCATGAAGGGCATGCATTAGATCAGGTTAACCAATATGTTGATGACCTAATTCGAGCTTGTTATATTCAATTTCCAGAGCAGAATGAGGATGCGCGAGCCAATTCAATAGATGTTGAATCACAATTACACGCCAAGCTAATTCAGTCTTTTAAGAATGAGAAAGAAGATCTTCGAAGTAAAATCGATAAATTGACGGCAGACAATGAAAAGATAGTGAGCGAATACGAAATTATTTATGAGAAATATGAGGCTTTAACAAAGAAAAAAATGGCTCGTGCCTAAGATGTGGAAGTTTCTTTTTTATTTTTAAAAAGAACTAAATACTTTTTTTAATAAATCACTGCCGCGCGCCAATGGGTCTTGGCGAATTTTCTTTTCTTCTAAGGCCAGTTTGACAAATAAACCATCGAGCGCCTTGCCTGTTACATATTTGTCTAAATCAAGATCATCTTTGTCAACGAACCTGCCAAGAAAACCTGCTTTTTTCGTTAATTTTTTATAAGATGATGTGACGCCCGTTTCATTAGTGGCATTTTGTACTAAAGGATAAATCGAATCACTTAATTGGCCTTCAGTATTGCGTCTAAAAAAAGCGGTAGCGGCGTCATCGGGCCCACTAAGGATCGATTTGGCGTCATCAAGCGACATATTTTTAATGGCTTCACCGAAAATTTTTGATGCTCGGGGGATTGCTTTTTCGGCAGCACTATTCATGGTGCCAATAAATTGATCGGCATACTTATCTTGTTTAATGGCACGCAAACCTTTTTCTACTGATTGTAGTGCACCAGGCATGGGGATTTTGACCGTGCTATCGTTAAGAAAGCCACCGTCTTTACCAAGCAAAGCAATAGCGCGTTCAATACCGACAGATAAAGCTTCTTTAAGACCGCCGACCATTTCACCATCAGTCAGCGATGATAATGATGCGCTGCTGGCTTTATCATCGCCACCGAGATGTTTTTTAAAAAAATCACCAAAGCCTGCTTCGCTACGAAGGCTAAAAGTAAGCGCCGTTACTCCGGCAACGACACAAACAACAGCAAGCGTTGTCATGCGACGTTGTTTAACACGAAAATCAGTGTGTTCAGAACTGATCGCTTTTATTGACTGATGCATAACGGGCTTACCTTACGTATTAATTAGTGGGTATTGTTAGTGGCGGCAGTATCGATTGTGCGTATGACTATCACGATAATAACGCTTTTTATAGGAATAATGTTTATTGCCATAATGGCTATCGTATCGATTGCTACGATAATGCTTCACTATATGGTCATTACTGTAATGCCTGCGTTGTATGTATTTCTTTTTATGGCTGTAGCCATAACGCTGGTGTTTTTTGTGGTGCCTGTTCTGCTTGTAGCGATGGGTATTATAATGCGGTTTAGCATTACGATAGTTATGTTTATAGACAAGATAACCAGCCGTCACAATGGCGGCGCCAGCGATAATGGCGACAGTGGGATCCGTGTGCCGCTGATGCTCGGCCTGCACGGGCGCAATTGTCGCCATCGTGGCGATGAGCACGGCCCCTAAAGTTGTTGTTAAACGTTGAGTCAACACAGTGTGTCTCCTTAGCTTGCTTTAAACGACTTCTACATTGCGATAACTTAGCTGAATGGTTTGTGAATTATGGCTCGGAATTTTTATCAAATTGCTTCAATGCGGGTTTCAATATTGGTTTCGTTACAGGTGTTGCAGTTTGAGCCAAGGGTTCAGACAGATTTTTCGTCACGATAGCAGGGGTCGCAGTATGGCGGCCAAAGCTACGAATAATTTGCCGCAACTGTTTTATGCTTGTCCATAGCTTAGGTAAAAACCAAGCCATTGCTAATATAACAATAACCAGCAAAACCAAAAATATAACAGGGTGCATAAGTGCGGTCCAAAGACCGGCAAATACCGCAATATCTTCGCCTAGTGAAACTGCCCAATTTGAAACAGGCTCAGGTGAGGTATTAATCATTATGCGACTACCGGCCTTAGTAGCATGGCTGGCAGTAGCCAGGCTACCACCGACTAACCCTGCGGCAAGGGTTAAAGCAGGGCTGACATCACCGATTGCGCTGGCAGACAACACTGCGGCAGCGGGTATGCGAATAAAGGTGTGTATTGCATCCCACAGCGTATCAAGCCCTGGCACTTTATCAGTGAAGAACTCAACGCAATACATTAGGCTGGCTGCTGCCAGCACTAAGGGGTTGCTGAGCACTGTCAATTCTTGTGGTAGTGTTATATGACCCGTTAGACCGAATAGCCCCAGTATAGCCACTGCCGCATAAAGATTGATGCCGCTGGCCCAGGCGATGCCCAGAACCAAAGCAATAGTGTCAATAGATTGCACGTAGCAGCCTCCTTAGCACGTTCTTTTATACGCGGATAAACGCATTAAATCTGCTTAATAAGCGAATTATACGTTATTATAGATAATTCATTATGAATATAAAGTTAATAAAAACAATGGTTTATAAAATTATTTGCGTGATATGCGCACTCTGTTTTGTCATTTTCTCTGCCTGTAGCGGTGATAATAATGCGGCTGAAGTTGGCTGGCTTCATGGCACTTGGCACGTCAGTCATAACCCTAAAAATGACGATGAAGATGACATGGTGTTTACAGATGATGGCAAGGTGGTCATTAAAACCAAGCAGGGCGATTTAGCAGGTCATTATGCGGTGGAAGGCAGGTTGTTAAGAATGCTGGTCACGGTTAATGGCAAACCGATCTCGACAGAGTTTAGGGTGTCGCAAAATAACGATAAGTTAATATTTAAAAATGGTGCCGAATACTCACGTAAAGTGCCTTGATAGGTCTTCAAAAATCCCCCTGCTATCTAAAGCTACGGGGGAGATAAGCATTATTTAGTGATAAGAAGATTTTGTCTGGTACGTATGGCGAACCTGCCATCACCAAGAAGAATATGTACCGTTGAAGCTAGCAATAAAAATATTGGGTATTCCCAGCCCCCGCCTTCATTGGTAAACAGCCAGCCGTTAGGAAAGTGAGTCCAGGCAGCAACAAGCATAATGGGTATCAATATCGCCGAAACATAGCGACCATAAAACCCGATTAAAATCATTATACCGCCGATAAGCTCGAGCAAAAATACGGGGTATGCCATAAACACAGGTATGCCTTGTGTTCCAAGCCATGTTGCAAAACCAGGGATTGTAAACACAAACCACTTCAAGAGTGCATGTGATATCCACATTACTCCTAATCCTAAGCGCAAAAGCAATGCAGCATCTGCCCCAAATCTGTCATCTATAGAAGTCATAAACACCTCACATTACTGATTCGGTGGGGAAATTAGCTTCAAGCCAGTGTTTTTTACCTTCTACATACTCATAAGCATTTGTGTATCCCATCTGTAGCAATGTGTCCGTTGCTATTTTCGAGTTTTTACACTCGATGCTAGCACAGTAAACAACAAGAAGAGCGTCCTTGTCTGTCAGTAATTCCGGTGCTTTTTGCTGTATTTCATCATGTGGGATATTCAAAGCTGACGGTAGGTGCTCAGAGTCATAGTACTTTTTAGGAAGTGCCTCAATAATTATCATTGGTACATTATTATCAAGGTTCTCTTTGATTTGTTGACGAGCCATTGTGCGGTTCATATTCATTCTCCTGTTTTAATATAGTTGCAAATACAATCAAACAAAGATTACCTGAATATGGTTGTAATTACAACCATATTCAGGTAATCTTTGAGAATGAGTAAAAAAATAGCTAAAGAGGCCATCCAAGCATGGGCTCAATTACATCGGGCGCATCGACAATTGATAGAAAGGGTAGAAAGCTCCCTTAAAAGTGCCGGATTTCCGCCTCTTGCTTGGTATGATGTTCTTCTGGAATTGAATAGAGAAAAATTTATCGGGCTGCGCCAATATGAAATTGGTGCCCAAATATTATTGAGCAAACATAACCTTTCACGTTTGATAGACAGGTTAGAGAAAAATCATCTTGTTACACGCTATGCGTGTATTGAGGATGGTCGCGGAAGCAGGGTGAAAATTACTGACGAAGGTATAAAAACAATGAAAAAAATGTGGCCTGTATATAGTCAATCTATACAAGAAAATTTTGGGGTTAAGCTGGGTTCTTCAGAATTACTAGAACTAAGGCGGGTTCTGAAAAAGTTGCAATTCGAAACTAAAGCAGCTAATAAATAGATCTAGCGGACAGGGTAAAGCGTCGTTTTTTTGTGTATATCGCAGGCTACATTTACACAAAAAATTGCCACTTTCAACTTGCTGCTGAGCATGGCGATTTATTTGGCATTTATTTGAGTTTACCTAGCAGCACGTCTTTCGCCTGATTGATTTTTGCCGCCAAATAATCAGAGCCGCCGCGGTCGGGGTGTATTTTTTGCATCAGGCGTCGATGAGCGAGCACAATGTCTTTTTCGTTTGCACTGTCATCTAAGCCTAAAATTTCTAATGCTTCAGCGTAGGACATTTTGCCATCGGCATTGGATGCAGTTTGATGATGTGTTGCTTGGCGCCAGTCTTCACCATAAATACGATCTAAATAACTTTTAACCAATGCAGCAGACTCATTGTCATTGGCTAAGCATTCTTCATAGAGCTGAATAATGGCTTGCATCGACATATCACTAAGGTGCTGCCCGACAAAATGGCCTGCAATAACTTCGCCATCGAGTTCATTATTGTCATGGTTCAGTGTCATCGTAATATAGCGAGTATTGACTTCAGAGCTGTTGTTAGTGGTTTGAGATGATGATTGTTGTTGAGGCTTGGTAAAACCACTTTGATGTTTTCGCCAGTTTTGAACCCACTTGAGTATGGGCAAGTAGCGTAATAACGGTAATAACTTTGGCAGGGCAGCGAATAGAGCACCAATGAGTGCAATGATCCAGTTGAGTTTTACGACAGCGATGAGAATGACAAGACCAATAGCGACGTAGAAACCAATCTGTTTTATTTTTTTTGCAACGTGTGCGGGGCTGGCTTTAAGGAAGGCATTGAGAAATATAGCAAGCGCAGCAATAACGAGTAGTCCAATAATCAGCTGTGGTGGCATTAGCGGCGTTTGTCTAGTTGGTAACTGAGTTGTAACACACTGCCACCTTGTTTTTCGCTATAGTTTTGCAAGGCCTTGCGTCCACCCGCAGCATACACAGCAACAGCCCCCATTAGGTCACGCAGTTGCTGAACACTGCCCGTGTCGAAATGACAATAAGCACCTTGGCTAAGCGTTGCCATTTGACGAAATGCCTGACTAGTGTGTGGGTCGTGTCCTTCCTGAAAAATGAAGATGGGCACACCTAAAACACCGAGTTGACCGGCAGTATTGCAGAGATTGTCGACATTTTCTTCGCAGCTGTCACCGACAAAGACGACGGCATTAATTTTTGTGCGTTTTGTTTCAGTGATAGCATGGTGTAATACGCGCTCAATTTGTGTGTGTCCGCCAAGGCATTGGACAGAGGCCATACTCTTACGCAGTGCATCCGTATCGACTAGCCATGAAGTGTGGTCAAATTCGTTGAAACCACGAAAATAGCAGAGTTGAACCTCTAGCCCACCGAGTTCCCCGCTGGCACTGAACATCTCACTTTGTAGTTGGCAGGCAGTGTCCCAAGTTGGCCCACGGCTGGCAGTAGCATCCATAGCAAATAATAATCGCCCACGTTTTGACGCAGGTTTAATGCTTTGTGTCGCAGTGATTTTTTCCAGGAAAGCGTTAACGCTGGGGTTGTTTGTTTCAGTGGTCAGTGTTTTTTTTGGCATGATTGTATCGTCTAATGGACAGCTTCGCTGCTGATATTTTGTATCTGCTGAGGCTGTCGTGAGGGTGATGCGTGGTGCAAAATCATCTGCCAGCCAGTATCGACACGTTGATAGACATTAGTGGCGTGAATGATAGATTGTTTCATATGGTCACCTTCGATCAAGGTAATGTGCTCGTTAATAATATGAACGGCAAGCATTGTGCCGATGTTATGGCGCTGTGACTCGATTTTGATGGTGATCCCTAGCGGTTTCTGAAACATTGAGCGCCAGCTTTCGTGTACGGCTGCAGTGCCACTTAGCCGATCGGACAGTGGGTGAATGCACTCGATGTGATCGGCATCTAGCCAAACTGAGGTCATTAAATCGATATTTGCTTGTTCAAAGGCTTGGTAGAAGGCATCTTCCACCTCATATGAGGTGTTATAGCGTGTGCGACTCATTGTGTGTTTACTCGACGATTTACTCGGTACAAGGTTTTCTATTTGGCTCCGATAAGTATATACGGTGATCGGGTGTCTTAACGTATAACCTTGTCTAACAAGGGGCTGCAATATTCAATAGGACTTGGTTTAATGGCGTATGTGGGGTATAACCAGCGCTTTTCAATGGTTTTTTACGATTTTTCTGGAGAAATACATGGCTGAAACAGTTGATGGGTTGTCGGTGGAATATACAGATGATGGCGTTATAACGGTTAAAGAACTCGATAAGATTGTTTTGACCAAGGGTGCTTGGGCGACGCTGATTTATCGTTACCAGGATTTGAATCGTAAAACGGATGAGTACGGTCCAGACAAATACACTATTAGGCGTTACCAGAAGCGTAATGGTGAATACCAGCAAAAATCTAAATTTAATATTTCCAGTGCTGACCAGGCGCGCAAGATCATCACTGCTTTGGAGCAATGGATTGGCGAATAAGACTTTGCTGGTCTATGATTCTTATATTTGTTAGAATATTGTTAGGAAGTCGCAATTTCATGCGTGTACATTCAACCTGACTCGAGTGGAGTTTCAATGGCCTTGCGATGAAAAAGGGCGATGAGCTTGGTATTGGCGAAGTTGCCTAAATATCGAATTTTCACACTAAATTTTTATATAACGTAGGTAACAACAAGTCCCATGGCAGCTAAGAAAAGAAAGCGTAACCCGAAGAGCAAGCCTGCAATTGTGCGTATTGACCATAAAAGTACGCATGGTTATCAGGTAAGAGTGCCTTTTGAACATAGCCCGCAAACTCGTTTTTTTGCGGATGGTGTTCATGGTAGCGGCCGCAAGGCGCTAAAGATTGCTGAGCAATGGCGTAACACAATCTTTAAAAAGAAAGGTATTAACCCAAGTAACCGACGCACAATCCGCTTCACTCATAAAAACAACACCACGGGTGTTGTCGGTGTGACTACGCAATGGATTTGCAAAGGTGAGTATGAATACAAGCATTATGTAGTGAGCTGGTGTCCTAAACCTTATCACCAACAGAAGAAAACATTTTCTGCACACAAATACGGTGATGCTGAGGCACGTGAAATGGCGATTAATTTCCGCCAGAGTCGCGTCAAGGAAATGCTTGCTTAATCATTTCGAATGAAGTTACAACGCCTGCTCTACCTTGAAGGTATTGCGGGCGTTTTTGTATACCCTCCCGGGTCAACACGGGGTAGGCTCCGCGAAGGTGTGGGGTCACGTTGGTGGTGGAACTCTGATGATTGAGCTACCCGAGAGTAGTAGAATGAAGGCGATGATGCCATCTTCCGTTACGCTGGCAGCTAGGGCTATGATAGCTTCGATTTGCGCAAGGCAAGTAGTAATAGTGTGACATCGCTCGAATAATTTGTGATCTTTGCTACCATCACTTCAATAAACCACCTACAATGTTGCCATTGATTTTGAATTCGTCAGTATGGAGATGACTGCAATGGCCAACACAATCTTATATTTTCGGTTAGCGCCCTTATTGCTAATGTTGCCTTTAGTAGTGAATGCAGTGGATCATGACGCACTGCATGATGAGCAGCTTCTTGAAGAGGCAGAGTTCATCGAGAAGCTGATGTCTGAGAAAACGGATATCTTGGCCGAGGAGACACCACTTATCTCACCCGCAGATGATAATGCGACAAATTCAGGTGTGATTGATCGCCACTCAGTTAGCTCGCCAACAACACAATCAGATAATGTCACACGTTCTGTCTTTGCACTGGCTGTGATAGACCGTGAACCGGTTGACGAGGTCAGCGTTGTCAGTACAGACAGCGTTTACTATTTTACTGAGTTAAGTGGTCTTGAAGGCACCATGGTTCGTCATCGCTGGATATATCAAGGCGAGGTGATGGCTGATGTTGAATTTCAAATTGGCGGGTCACGTTGGCGTGTCTGGTCAAAGAAAAGTCTATTGCCACGTTGGGTCGGGCAGTGGAGCGTTTCTGTCGTCGATGAAGACGGTGTTGTGATGCAGAGCGAAACGGTGGAATACCGCCCTTAACGGTATTCCTGTGCTCAGAGTTTGCTTGGCCAGCGTGCTAATCGCTGTTTGCTTGGGCTGATTTTTGCCGCAGTACTCGCACAAGTTTGAGCAGAAAGATGATGGCAGGTATGCCATGAAGCAGCAGATCAAAAATATCGGTTAAGCCACTTAGGTTGCCAGTAAATAGCATTTGCAGCTTTTCATAGACATGGGGCGGTTTAAACGGTGCCAGCGCCAAAGGCAGTGTCACAATTGCTAGAATGGGTAAGGGAATTTTATCGAGCCATTTCATCGTTTTTATGTTCTCGCTTGGTGGTGCGTAATAGTGAATGTGTAGCGACTGTAGCAAATGATGACGCCTTGGTGCCAGTTTGTTATGGCCGCATGTTCGCTGCTCTGTGTTTGTGGCACCGGTGTGTCCTGAGACAATGGCTGCTCTCGCACTTTCCTGTGCTTCGTAGCATCGGTGTACCCCCACACCCATGGCTGTGTTAGCCTTCATTGGCTGCACGAATCACTAAGCCGCTTTGTGTTGCAAACAATTGATAATGTGCGCCATCGCTAAGTGGCACATAGGCGGCACTGCCATATACCGCATCGATAAATGGTAGCCAATCCGGATAATGTCGTGCGAGTTGCCATATATCGACGTGATTATTGGCGCTAAGCGTATAAACACTACGTTGTTCAGACTTTTCTTGCGCAATGTCGGTGAATCGACCGCTAAGGCGTTCTAATTGGTATTGTAAGTCTAGCCCCAATAAGTTGGCATAGGGATGCCATTTTAATACTCGTGCATCAATCTGCCAGTCATCACCTAATATTTTGAACTGCTTTGATTCTTGCTGTGGTATATCAAGGGTGAGTTGATAGTGTTGTTTATTAATATTTTTGATATGAATATTGGCTAAATGTTGCTCATAGGCCAGTCGTTGGTAACCGTATAGATTGCTTGCGAGCAGTAGCAATGCAACTGATAGCATAAGTAGGCCAAGCGTGAGCGATGCGTTGAGGCCGCCTCGTAACCATTGCTTGCGGCGACAACAATGAATCGTCATAACCAATAAAAGAAGGCTAATGGTAAGCAGGATGGCTGCAAGAAAGTTTAATGTCATAATGTTGATTCTATCAGTGAGCCTTGATCAATAATGTTAAACCATAAGCGATTTTAATGCGCGGACGGCTATATTACATGTAGTGGTATATATTTATTACAGGGATTTTTGGTTTGTCTGCCGAATAAAATAATTAGGATATTTGATGGTTAGTATTGAAAAAACAAGTGACACT
>CAYUKF010000003.1:0-10175 GCA_964445215.1 uncultured Thiotrichales bacterium | reverse complement strand
CCGAATAAAATAATTAGGATATTTGATGGTTAGTATTGAAAAAACAAGTGACACTTTAATGCGAGAAGTGATTCAGCGTATTGCGACGGGCCCTGCTTTGAGCAAGGATTTGTCGGTAGAGCAAGCCGAGCAGGCAATGCAGCAGGTGTTAAGACGTCAAGCTGATTCAGTTCACGCAGCCATTTTTTTTATCGCTTTACGTATGAAACGTGAAACCGATGATGAGAATATCGGTGTGCTACGAGCGATTCGCCAAGCCACCAGCCATTACGTTGCTGCGGTCGATGAGCTGGTCGATCTATTTGATCCGTATAACGGATATATTCGCTCTTTACCCATGTCACCCTTTATACCTTGTGTTTTGGCTGCTTGCGGTCTGCCTTGCTATAGCCATGGTGTTGAACGTGTTGGGCCTAAATATGGTGTGACACATGAAGAGGTGATGATGGCAGCAGGAATTAATGTCACATTGTCTGTTGAGCAGGCGGCAACGAATTTGGCTGTGCCTGATATAGCATGGACTTATGTGTCGCAATCTCAATTTTGCCCACAGCTAGCTGATTTGTCAGAGCTACGTCACAAAATGGTAAAGCGCAGTATTTTGACTACCGTTGAAGGATTTGCTGGTGCACTGACCGGGCGCAAACAAACACATTTGGTTACCGGCTATGTGCATAAAGCCTACCCACCGATATATCTCGAGTTGGCGCAAGCGGTGGGTTATAGCTCGGCATTGGTGATTCGAGGCGTGGAAGGGGGGGTAGTGCCATCACTACGTCAGCAAGCCAAAGTGCACCGCTTAGTCGATGAGTCCATTACGGACTTAGTGCTCGAGCCGGCAAATTTTAGTGTTGAACAGCCACAGCGAGCTGTTGCTTTGCCTACAGAGTTTGCAGGTATTGATGGGGGCTCTCTCAATGCAAGGCAGCGCAAAGCGTTGGCGCAAGCAGTGCTTGAGTCAGGTTTGGCCGTTTTATCAGGCGAGCCGGGCATGGCGCGTGACGCACTTGTTTATGGTGCTGCACTAATCTTGTGGCATTGTGGTCGGGCGGCCAGCCACATGGAAGCAGCAGAACAAGTGGCGCAGGCTATCGATAGTGGGATTGCCGCCAACCATTTTAAGGCACTGCAACAGACTTAGATCGCATTGCTCACTAAGATGACGAGCCATTACTCGATGTTCACTCCGCGAGGGGTAATAAAGAAAATACTCCCTCTTAATGGGGATAAAACTGAACCTTAGGGTGCAACCACCTCGCTTCTGCCGAGAAATATAGGCTAAACAAGCGTTATCAAGCAGCAATGGAACATTGCATGGTGTGACGTATTGGCACCATGAAGTCATGAGTAACGCTGAGGGTAAATCGCCCAAGTTCCTTATGTAGTCGCTGTATTTCCTTTTTCCGTGCGGATTATTACTGCTCAACACTCTCTACTTATGAGGTATATCACCTTATTGGCATTCGCTTAATGGATGTAAGCTAATCTCACTAAATATATTGCGTTCTACGCCGATATTTTAACCTATAAAAACACGCTGTTGGGCTAATGTACTATTAGGATGAAAAACGAAAAAATAACAAAATGGAATTCTTGTCAATGCCGACACTATGCTAGACCATACATTAATCAATAAGACAAAATGTTGAATTTATTGCTGGTCGATAAGGATCACAATGATTATGTAATGATAGTCAACGCATTACGTTGCCATGACTACGAGCAGTTTAATATTACTCAGGCGTGTCGTCTTGATGATGCGATCGAAATGATGGCTAGTGAACGCTTTGACTTGGTTATTTCTGATATCAACCTTCCTGACAGTGATTCGACAAGCACCGTATGCAGGCTAGGCCACTATGCAGAGAATATCCCTATTATCATATTAACCAGTATTAGTGATCAACGTATTGGTCAAATGGCGATTAGCGCAGGCATTGAAGATTATTTTGTCAAAGATCACTTCAATGATATTGAGTTACTGTGTAAGACTATAAACTCTTCTATTGAGCGTCATCGTATTAAGAGCCAGCTACGCCGAGCTTGTGCCGAGCATGAGCGTATGGCAACACATGATGTGATTTGCGATATTCCAAACCGCCTACTGTTTCTTGATCGACTCAATCATGCATTATCACATTCTGACCGTCACGGTGATTCATTGGCCTTAGTATATATTGATCTGGATGGTTTTAAGCCAGTAAATGATGGTTTAGGCCATGATGTTGGCGACTTTGTTTTATCAACGGTGGCGCATCGCATTCAGAATCAAGTACGTGAATCTGACACCCTGGCCCGTATTGGCGGTGATGAGTTCGCTGTGTTATTGCCACGCTGCGACGATGTCATGAATCTCGATCAAGTTTTGCAAAATATTAAACGCGTGATATCAGAGCCAGTCATGTATCAAAGCCTGACATCTTCAGTCACTGCCAGTATTGGGGTTGCTTCGTACCCAAAGGATGCGACCACACGTGATAATTTAATGCACTTTGCTGATCTTGCCATGTTTGAGGCGAAAGAACAGGGTGGTAATCGTATTCGCTATTTTCGTGAATCGATGACAGGCGGACGTCAGCGTCGACGCCAGTTAGAAAATGATCTGCGTGATGCGCTTGATAAACAGGAATTAGATTTGCACTACCAATCGATAATGCAGCTTGAAGACGACTCTTTGTATGCTATTGAAGTACTGCTGCATTGGCCGCGTTGCTGCGAAGATGGTGATATGACGCATGGTGAAATTTTGCAAGCCGCAGAAGATGGCCGTTTAGTTGTTCGTTTAGGTCACTATATGCTTGAAAAGCTTGGCACCGATATGGAGCGCTTAGTACAGTCTGGTGCTAAACGTTTGACTGTGAACTGCAATGTAGGGCAATTGCGCCACAGTGGGTTTATTGAGGCATTGGCTGAGATCAGTACGTTATGGAATAACTTTGGTCGGGAATACTACGTTGAAATTGCCGAGTCGGAAATTGCGCGCGATAAAAAAGCAGTGATATCGGCAATCAGAAAACTTAATAAACATGGAATCAAGTGCGTTATTGATCATTTTGGCGAAAGTTATGCCTCTCTTTCCTATCTAAAAGCCGTTGATTTTGCCATCGATGCCGTTAAGATTGACCGTAGTTACCTCTGTGATGGGAATAGCAATAAGCGTGATAGTCATATATTTAGGGTAATTATCGGTTTGATCGCTGATCTAGAACTCGATTGTGTTGTATTGGGCGTGAAAACTGCTGCACAAGACGCGTACATTAGAAGCTTAGGCTGTCAGCTCGCTCAGGGCAGTTACTATTCACAAGGTGTTAGGTTGGCTGATCTACCACGCCACACCAATAATATTAGCTTACTACAAAGTCATCGATAAGCGCTGAGTAGGCCTTAACGCGCAATGCGTAGAGTGTTTCGCTTTAACATGGCGACAGCCTGTCTGTTCTGATTCCCTTCTGTTCGCTATAATACCCAATTTACTAGCCCGCATTTCTCACCAGAATGACGAGTTCTCGCTTGACCTTTGACTCTACAGCGAATTTTCTTCGGTCGGAAATACAGCCCGTATTCCACTGCCTCAGAAAATCCACTGTAAAATCAAATCTCTTCGTGATCATCTCGTCCTCTGGTGAGAAGTGTGGGCTACTATCCCCAGATAAATATGGCTAATTTAAAGGTGAGCAGAGAGAAATATGGCATCAGAAAAACCCAATACTAAAGCGAATTATATTGCGCCATGGGAGCGTGCTTTCGATAAATTTAGCACGCCGTTTGAAGAATTTATTCACAACCAAACGAGCAGTGGCATTGTTTTAATGATTGTCACCATCGTTGCATTAGTGTTGGCAAACTCATCTTATGCGCAGAGTTACCATGATTTTATAAAGATACCACTGAGTATTGGTTTTGGTGATTTCGTGTTGGAAAAAACCCTGCATCACTGGATTAACGACGGCCTCATGGCCTTGTTCTTCTTTCTTGTTGGGCTGGAAATAAAACGCGAGATACTGGTCGGTGAACTATCTTCACTGCGCAATGCCATGTTGCCAGTATTGGCGGCAATCGGTGGCATGGTTGTGCCAGCGCTTTTGTATGTCATCATGGTGTCCGGAGGCGAAGGAGCAGCCGGCTGGGCGATTCCCATGGCGACGGATATTGCTTTTGCCATTGGTGTCTTGGCCTTGTTGGGTAAGCGGGTGCCAGCGTCGTTGATGATGTTTCTAGTCGCATTGGCTATTATTGATGATCTGGGTGCGGTGATTGTCATTGCTTTGTTTTACACCGACACTATATCGATTTCCGCGTTGATCTTGGTTGGCGTTTGTTTCGCAATACTGGTTGCATTTAACTTGTTTGGCTTGCGTCATCCACTGCCTTATTTTTTAATCGGTGTTGTCTTGTGGTTTGCTATGTTGAAATCGGGTGTTCATGCGACATTGGCCGGTGTTTTAGTTGCGCTAACCATTCCCGCCGTATCGAAATACGACCCAAGCTTGTTTGCCGATTACATGCGTGATTTGGTTGATAAATTTCGTGGCGCTTACCGCCAGGGCGTTGGCATCATGCGTAATGAAAAACAGCATTCGGTATTGCAGACCATGAAAAATGGCATTTATATGGCAGAAACACCTTTGCAACGTTTGGAGCATGGTTTTCATATCCCCGTTGGATTTTTAATTATCCCCATTTTTGCATTGGTGAATGCTGGCATCCCCATTGATTTTTCTGCATTAGATAAAATTATTGCTCACCCAATCACACTGGGCATTATTGTCAGCCTGGTGGGCGGCAAACTACTTGGCATCTTTGGCGTTGTCTTTATTGCCTTAAAATTAGGCATTGGCAAACTACCAGAAGGTGTTGCGCTACGTCATATTGCCGGCGCTGCATTGTTAGCGGGTATCGGTTTTACCATGTCAATTTTCATCGCCGAGCTGGCTTTTGTTGGCCAGGCCGAAGCCTTATTGATGGCAAAAACCGGCGTATTGATCGCATCGCTGGTTGCTGGTATCGCAGGTAGCCTTTGGTTGCTTATGTGCAAGCCTACTGAACTGAGTGATTTAGCGGCCGATAATGATTCAAGGTCATCCTAGGGGAACCTCTGATCTATTCATGAACTCGTAGCTTATGCCTGAAATATCCAGCTGCTGCGTTGCACCCCAAGGGCACTTCCTACGGGGCGAAAATCTTGACAATAGCTCCACTATTGCTCCACTATTGCCTGCGATTCACGCCTTGAATCTGAATATTTCAGCCACAATCTACTTCGTCCAGAATAAATCAGAGGCTCCCTAGGTAAGAAACCCATAGATTACACAATTTATTTAGGAGCTAATTATGAAACTTATTTTATTAGGTGCCCCAGGTGCAGGCAAAGGTACTCAGGCTGGGTTTATCACCAAACAATATAATATCCCTCAAATCTCAACTGGTGACATGTTACGAGCTGCTGTGCGTGCAGGCACACCACTAGGTGTCACAGCAAAAAAAATCATGGATGCTGGCGGCTTGGTGTCTGATAAAATTATTTTGGGCTTGGTTAAAGAGCGCTTGAGTCAAGATGATTGCACTAACGGTTATTTGCTTGACGGTTTCCCACGCACCATTGTTCAAGCCGAAGGTATGCAGGAGCTTGGTATTGATGTCGAATATGTTGTGGAAATTAACGTCGATGACGAAGAAATCGTTGAGCGTATGCAAGGTCGTCGTTGTCATCCTGCATCAGGTCGTGTTTATCACACCGAATATAATCCACCTAAGGTAGTAGGCAAAGATGACGAGACCGGTGAAGACTTAATTCAGCGCGCTGATGATGAAGAGTCTACCGTACGTAAACGTTTGCAGGTTTACCATGCGCAAACCAGCCCATTAATAGCATATTATGCCAGTCAATCGGGTGACGGTGCGCCAGGCTATATTCGTGTCGAAGGTGTTGGCAGTGTTGATGACATTAAACAGCAAGTACTGGCTAAACTGGCCGCTTAATTTAGAGCAACGGCATGAATATGTTGGATTCCCTGAATCCAACTGGCTCCTAGAGTCAATAGTGTCAAAAAAGTTTAGTATTGTTTCGCCATTAGTCAGGTTAAACTGTCGGTTAATCGAATTAACAACATGCGAGCAAGGTCATATCAATGTCAGAAATGCTTTATCCAGAGCTTTATAAGTCACTAGAAAGCGTCCGCTGGAATATGGAAAAGGATATTCCATGGGATCAGTTTGATACAGATAAGCTCACCGATGAACAAGCCTTATCGATTAAACATAATGCAATTACCGAATGGTCAGCACTGCCTGCGACGGAAATGTTTTTGCGTGACAACCATAATGACTCAGACTTTTCAGCTTTTATATCAGTCTGGTTTTATGAAGAGCAAAAGCATGCTCTGTCTTTGATTGAGTATTTGCGTCGCTTTAGGCCAGGCATGATGCCAACCGAAGCAGAACTAGATAATGTTCGCTTTCAATTTGACGCAGCCCCTGCCAATGAAACCTTAATGCTGCATTTTTGTGGTGAAATACGCTTAACTTATTGGTATCGCTGTGCGGCTGAATGGCATACCGAACCCGTTATCAAAAAGATTTACAGTGTGTTGTCTGCTGATGAAGCACGACATGCCTCTTGTTATATGCGTTATATGCGCAAAGCAATTGATAATCTGGGTGACGAAGCACGTTTAGCGTACGCTAAAATCGGTGTGCTCATGACCAACACCAAAACATCGCGTGCGATGCATCCCACCAACCTGCACGTGAGCAAAGATTTTTTTCCTAACGATACTGTACAGAGCAGAATGCCTGATCCAGAATGGTTAGAGAATTGGCTAAATACGCAAATCAAGTTTGATAAGGGTTGGGAAGACAAGGTGGTGACTGCCATTTTGCGTAAATTATCAGGTTTGTTCGAGGTGAGCTTCGATTGCGCTAAAGATCTTAGAATGTATCGGAAGAAACTAGCCAGAGCCTAAATCCCTTTTCCTGTAATTGGGAGAAGGCTAGGATGGGGGAAACACAGGTTTTTGTCCTTTGATTTTCGTAAAGTCATTTTTTTAACTCTGCGGGATCATTTTCAGCTTCTTGAATTATCTCCCTTTTTTCTTGTTTTAACGTTGCAATAAATTCTTTTTCATCCGCTCTCTGATCCTCTGATACTTTCGCATAAAGATGCAGTTTTAATCCTTTAGGATTTAAATCGTCAGGAATAAATATCTTGAGCTTTCTGCATATTCTTTTCAGCATTGTAAGTTCATTGCCATATCCATTATCTTTAAGTTTATCTACTAGTAACTGTTCAGGAAAATAAGTTACTTTCAAATCAAATGGTATATCGCTAATAAAGAAATCTATCTTTTTTACCAAACCCACTGTTGGTAAAACAGTGTCATGATCTTTAAATAAATCTTCTATAATGATTGATGTCCAGTTACGAGTTTCACACACACACCGCTTATCTATTCAGTTGTATATATCGTTTTCCGGTAATCAGCCCATTTTTAATTGACGCCAAAAGTAACTCGCCTAAAAAGGACGAAAAACACTACTGACAAAAGCGAAAAGCTTCCTGTTACCATAAGCCTTTCAAAAGAAGAACAAAGCCACTCTCATGCGCTTCAACACTCTAACCCAATGGCTCCATTGGCAAGAAACCCTGAATCCCAAAAAGATCGACCTAACACTTGACCGTGTTAAGAAAGTGCTTACGAGCATGAATCTGGCTAAGCCACCTTATGCCGTAATCACTGTCGCCGGAACCAATGGCAAGGGTTCATGTGTTGCACTTTTATCGGCGATGTTGCAGGCGGGTGGATATCGTGTCGGTGCTTACACCTCGCCGCATATTTTGCGCTATAACGAGCGCATTGTGATTGATGGTGAAGCGGTTAATGATGAAACTCTGTGCCAGAGTTTTGATCGTATCGATAACGCACGTGGTGATATACCGTTAACCTATTTTGAGTTTGGTACGCTAGCCGCGATGGATATTTTTTCGCAGTCCAATGTTGATGTCGCCTTGCTTGAAGTGGGCTTGGGTGGACGGCTCGATGCGACGAACGCGGTGGATGCCGATGCGGCATTGATCGCCAGCATTGATATCGATCATGTGTCTTGGTTGGGTAATAACCGTGAGTTGATTGGTTTTGAAAAAGCTGGGATATTTCGGGCTGGTCGACCTGCGATATGTGGTGATGCTGACCCACCGCAAAGTGTGCGCCGTGTCGCCGAGGAGCTGGGCGCTGAGTGGTGGGGGGCTAACGAGCAGTTTGGTTACCGCAAGGAACATGGGTGTTGGACTTGGTGGTCGGATAACAAGCAGCGTAGTGTATTGCCTTATCCTGCGTTACGTGGTGAGGTACAACTGGCCAATGCGGCGGCGGTTGTCGCGGTGCTGGAGAGTATGTCTAAGCGACTGCCCTTATCTCAGTCTGACATTCGTGCTGGCTTACAAAGTGTTGTACTTACTGCACGTTTTCAAGTGGTGCCAGGGCCATTGGAAAATCCGGTGACGCGTATCTATGATGTCGCGCATAACGTCGCGGCGGCTAATGAATTGTCGAATCGTCTGCAACACTTACCAAGTGAAGGCAAGACCTTTGCGCTAATAAGCCTTTTTGCTGACAAGGATATTAGTGGGGTGGTATCACCCTTGATCGATAAAGTTGATAGCTGGCATATTTTTACATTGGGTGCTGAGCGTGCAGCATCTTTAGATCAGCTGAGCACTGCCTTGCTTGAATCAGGCGCCAAGCAATTTGATAGCCATGACAACCCTGCTGATGCGTGGCAGGCAATTTTAGCTAAAGCCAAAGCGGGGGATCGAATCGTGATATTTGGTTCATTTTATACTGTGGCGGCCATTATGCTTCTGGATGAGGCGTTGGCCAATGCTGCGACAGGCGAGCCTGTGCTTGAAGTGTAGATAGGTTCAGAGGCTCCTTGGGCGTTACAATAATGTTATGATTACGATTGTGCATTGAGTTGGTAAACTTCTGGGGGGCGTTCTCAATTAATAAGGTCATCCTGCCGAGCCTATTTTTTTGTCCAGCAAGGCAGAGCAAGTGTAGTGTAGTTGTGCTACACAAACGAGCGATAACGCCGCTGGGCAGAAAAACAGGCTCGGCCCTTCGGGTTGCGGCTGAAAAAGCGCCATGCTGCGTTGTTCGTCGTTCATTTGGAACCACCAAACCTCTCTCCTCACGCCTTGCACCCCAAGGGCACTTCCTGCGGGGCGCCTGGCGCTTTTTCAGCCGCAACCCGAAGGGCCTTTTGTGTGAGAACGCCCCCTAATTATGGCGAAAGTAAGTAGCCCACGATCTACTGGTAAGCTGAAACAGCGCGTAGTGGGCACGGTTGTCTTGGTTGCGCTATTTATTATTATAGTGCTGATCTTGCCAAGTCGTGATGATGGTGGGGCTGAAGTATTGGAAATGGTTGAGATTCCGCCTAAACCAACGAATTTTAATGTCAAGGTGCTGCCGATAAAGGTACCTGAATCCCCGCGTAAGCCTAAAATTATTCTGCAACAAGCAGTACGCTTGGCTCAAGACGAGCCTAATCCCGGTGCTAAATCTGGTTTAGAGCCGGCCGCGACACAAAAATTAGTGAAGAAACCGGCTGTGAAGATTGCCAACGACGCTAAGGCCAAGACGCCTACTGTAAGTGTCGCTCAAGAATGGGTGATTCAGGTGGGTAGTTTTTCTACGAAGGAAAACGCTGCAGGGCTGCATGATCGTCTTAAGGCCGATAATTATAAGGTCTTTGTTAAGGAAGTAAAAAGTAGCAGTGGGTCGAGTTATCGTGTGCTAATTGGTCCTAATGCTGATCGTGCCAAGCTTGAGCCATTTAAAGTAAAGTTGGAAAATCTATTAGATGCGCCTGCCCTTATTAAGGCTTATGAGACCAAATAATATGCGATATATCACTAGGGAACCTCTGATTAAGTCATGACCGGCTGTCTTGAGTCAAAAATCTTCAACTCCTGCGTTACCAATCTTACTAATAGCCTGGCTATTACCTGCGATTGGTGCCTTGGGTTTGAAGATTTTGAATCTCAATCTAGCTCGCCCAGACTTAATCAGGGATTCCCTAGCCATTAATATCAATGATTTGGATTGATTACATTATTATTGCCATCATCGTTGTATCGACGTTGATCAGTTTGGTTAAAGGCTTTGTTCAGCAGG
>CAYUKF010000002.1:5001-28912 GCA_964445215.1 uncultured Thiotrichales bacterium | reverse complement strand
TCGGCTGCAACTACAGCAACGACGGGACTATCTAGTGCTCTATCCATGTGAGTGTGCGAGTTCAGTTAGCGTGTCAATACACACGGCAAGGCGCGTCTCGCAGACAAGGGTTGTTCCCCTATCAAGAGGCGCAACGTAGTCCGTGTGTATTGACACGCTAACCCGAAGGGCGTTGCTGTGGGGTTTCGCCGCTGTGTTGCAGTGCTCGACAAGGGAGCCACCCTTGCCTTCGCACTGCGCCTTGCTGCGAAACCCCACAGTAACGCTGAATCCGTACACTCACATGGATAGAGCACTAGTCAAGGCAGTCATTCAGCTTGGGGTGCCGATAATGTCACACCAACAGTAGGCGCTTTAGGCGAGGCGCGTTTTATATTTATGCACATTGTGCAGCATTAAGTGATGATAGCGAAGCACTGGTTGATGAATTATTAGCGCAGACGGCGGTGGCGTTAACGCTAGGGAATGATTTTGGTTCCAATCAGTCAAACCACTATGTACGCTATGTACGCTGTACGGTTTGCCTACACAACTGAATTATCGCGTTTACGCGAGGGTGTTGAACGATTATCAGCTTATCTGGAATGATCCCGTTAAGTTGCATTCAATTTAAGTATGATATGGTAAAATTGGCTATCGTGTCGGATTATTACTGATGAAAATAATACTTCAAACTATCTTGGTTGTATTGCTTGTGAGTTTACTGACAGTCAGCACTGTCTTTGCTCAGACCTTCGCTTTACCGCCTGCGGGTACCGATGTGATCGGCAAGATCGATTATATCTATGCCAAATACGAAGACACTTTGGCCGATATTGCACGCGACTGGGGGCTGGGTTATGAGGAGATCGTGCGAAGCAACCCGGACGTTGATCCATGGCTGCCGGGCGCAGGCACCAAGGTTACTTTGCCGACCCAATATGTTTTGCCGCAGGCACCACGTGAGGGTATTGTGGTTAATATTTCTGAGATGCGGCTTTATTATTACCCTAAGGCATTGAAAGATGCGCCGCGTCAGGTGGTAACTTACCCAATTAGCGTTGGCCGGGTTGATTGGGCCACACCGCTTGGTCTTACCAAAATAGTGAGTAAGCGTAAAGATCCTACTTGGCGCCCACCAGTATCAATTCGTAAGGAGCATGCTGAACAGGGCGACCCATTGCCCGCAGTGGTGCCACCTGGCCCAGATAACCCGCTAGGTAAGTTTGCGTTGAATTTGAGTATGCCTGGTTATCTTCTTCACGGTACCAATAAACCTGCTGGCGTGGGTATGCAGGTGACTCATGGTTGTATACGCCTTTACCCGGAAAATATTGAGGCCTTGTTTGCGTCGGTTGATGTTGGTGTCAAAGTACGTTTGGTCGATCAACCTTATAAGGTCGGCTGGCTAAATGACAAACTGTATTTAGAAGTGCATGAAGCATTAGAGCAAGACCCTGATAATAATAATGGGTCGAGTAAAACGCCGGTTGTTAAGGCAATCATTGATGCAACCAAAGAACGTGAAGCGAGTATTGAATGGGCGCGCCTGAGTTTGATTGTTGATAGGGCAAATGGAATGCCAGTGGTAATTTCATTAGCAGCGGCTGAAAAACCTGGACAAGTCGTTATGCCTGAAAAAGTTGTTATGTTAGAACCGTAGTGTTTTTCAGAGAAACAAAAAAACCCGCCATAAGGCGGGTTTTTTATTTTCTGGGTACTACACTACTTATTTTTGCATAGACTTCTTGAACATACGATCTAGACGGTCTGTGTTGGCTTCACAACAATCATTAGCATCAGAAGCTAAGTCAAAAGCAGCGTCAGCGTCTTTTTGTGCGGAGTTTGCAGTGCTTTGTGCGCTAGCAGCAGTAGACTTTGCACTGTTTGCAGCACTTAATGCAGCAGCAGCATCAGTAGCAGCAGCATCAGCAGTTGCTTGAGCTTCTGCAACGGCAGCTTCAAGACCTTCGTGGCCAGCACAACCGTATAGCGCACCAGCAGTAATGACAACAATTGCCAATTTAGATATAGATTTCAATTTAATCATGAGTGTCTCCCTCTTTAATTTCAGCCCAATAGATACAACACTTTGCTGCATTAAGCTTTACAGGGGCAATGGTAGCAATATTTTCAGTTTCGTCAAATATTTAATGTGTTTTTTTAACTTTATTTCATATTCAGCCAAAGTTCAGTAAATAACACAGTTCAGCGAATAACCACTCGGGTGCCAACTCTTAACCATAAGGCGAGTTCTTCAATTTCTTTATTGGTGAGTGCAACACAGCCAAGTGTCCAGTTGTATTTCTTATGGGTTTCAAGATCCTTATTACCGAGCCCATGAATGCCAAGATAGCCACCCAATTTGGTGTTTTGTGGGGGCACCTCACCCAGGGTGAGGGCATCTTTCACGCGGTAATAGATGAGGCGACTAATTTCACCTTGGTTATAGGCTTTTTGAGCGCGCTCAAGGTTAGGATAATTTAAGCCAAAAAATAGGTGGAATTGACTCTCTTCTGCAATCCATGCAATTTTAAAATCACCCAGCGGTGTTTTGCCATCATCACGAACACGTAATTGCGCTGCACCACCGCGACCGATGGCGATGTCATCAAACACTTTAATGGTGAAATCGTTACGCTTAATTAATAATTGTTCAGTATTAGTGTCAATCAATATCCACGGCTCATAAGACTGCGCGGCAGAAACAGTGGTTGTCGCAACGAATAAAGCGGTGATTAATATTGCCACCGATCGTGACAACCGCATTGATTGAAAAAAACGATGAGTCATAGTATTCCTAGTTTAAGTAAACAATGAAACGATGCAAGCTCAGGATTTAATAGCAGCTTTCTCCTTGGCTGCTAAATAGTTTTTTATTTTGCGTGTTTGTCATGTGTTTGGCAATACAGTGCCGTTGCTCCCGCAACAGCACTTGGCATGACAATAAAATTAAGTATTGGAATGGCGTTAGCCAATGCGACCACAGTACCAAAACCGAATGACAAGCCACGTTGCCGCTTATGATATTTGCGCTGAAGTTTAAATGGAATATGGTGGTTTGACATGGGGTAGTCGAGGTATTCAACAGCTAACATCCAGCTACTAAATACCAGCCAAAATATTGGTGCTGCAATGTTTAAAACGGGTATAAAAAATAAAAGCAGTAGGGGTAGCGCACGAACAGCGAAATAGCCGATTTTTCGCAGTTCATGTATCACAGCGACAACGCTGTCTTTTAGCAAATGATTACCGGTGAGTTTTCCAGTGAATTGTTCAGTGGGTTTTTGTGTTTTTCTCGTTAAATAACGCTCAACTGCCTCGGCGAGATAGCCATTAAAAGGCGCAGCAATGAGGTTGGCGATCATTGAAAAAAAGAAGAATAAAAAAAACAGGGCAGACAATGCGAACAGAGGCCAAATGATCCATTGTAGGCTGCTGATAAGTGCCGTCAACCATGACAGCCAGTTTGGTAACTGCATAATCCAGTGTTCTAACCTGCTTGTTAGCGAGGCGATTAAGTCATTGGTGTAGCTATAAGCGATAATAATGACCGAGGTAAAGAGCGTGATATTGATGATTAAAGGAATAAGCGTAAAACGGCGTATTTTCGGTTTCAGCATTAAACTGAAACCTTTTAAGAAAAAATTGGCGCCGCGTAAGAATTGCATGATAGATCAAGTGTACAGGCTTAGAGATGAAGATTAGCAGTGGTCATTATGTTTTCTGTAGCCTTCACGCGCGAGCAATGCACTGCCATAAGCGGCTTCGTTAGAGAGAGCGCTAGTCAGTGGAGTGTTTAATTTACATTCACGTAAACACTGCCATGCCTTGTTTTTACTGCCGCCACCAACACTGATAATACGTTTTACTGGGGTGGCGCCGAGCTCTGCCAAGCGTTGATAAGCCAGTTGTTCGATATAGGCAATACCCTCAAGCATGGCTTGAAAGAAGTCGCTGTCTTGTTCAGGGCGTGGTGACAGCTTGGGGTGTTTATTTGGATCAGCAAAGGGGAAACGTTCGCCAACGTTAGCCAATGGATAATAATCGAGCCCAGTCTCTTGCCCGGGATCAATGTGTTCGCTCATGGCGTTAATTTGCTCCAAGCTGAAATACTTGAGCAGTACCGCACCACCGCTATTAGAGGCACCACCAACTAGCCAATGATCGCCATAGGGATGACTATAGACACCATATTTTACTGATGAGGCAGGGGCTTTACTCACCACTTTAACGACTAGGGTGCTGCCTAACGAAGTGATGGCATCACCTGGCTGTATTGCCCCGGCTGCAAGCGATGCAGCGATACTATCAGTCGTGCCAGAGACAATTAGCGTGTTATGTGGCAACGACCATGATTTAGCGATAGTTTTGTCAAGAGTGCCGACAAAATTTCCTGGTGTCGTGACGTTTGGTAATAGGGCGGTGTTGGCAACCAGCTTGAGTAGCCAGTTTGGCCATTGTTTGGCTTCAGCATCATAGCCTAGCTTTAAGCAGTTGTTGCTGTCAGAGTGGCCAAATTGCGCTATTAAACGATTATTGATCCAATCTGCCTGATGCAGGGCATAACAGGCACCATCGATCTCTTGCTGCTCGAAATAAAGTAATTTTGCCAATGCTGAGTTTGGACCGCGAACCGAGCTACACGCAGCAGGGGCGACGTTATCGATAAGCACCGCTGCATCAACTGCGCGCTGATCGTTGTACATTAAGCAGGGGGTTAAAGCCTGACCGTACTGATCAGCCAGTAGCAAACTGGCCGAGGTGCCATCGACAGCGATGGCAACGATACGTTGTTTGAGCGCACTATCGAGCTTGTTGGTGACTAAATATTCCAGTGCTTGCCACCAATCTTCAGGGGTTTGTTCTGCATGACCCGAGCCATGTATTGATGTAGGTAGTGGCATGGAATAGAAACCAAGCTGCTTGCCGTCATCATCAATAACGGCAAGCCGACAGCCTGAGGTACCAAAATCAATACCTAGATAGAGTGCTCCCAGACAAGATGATTTAGTGGTTAACACTATTTTCTTGAAATGGGGGGAGAGGTAGAGATCGTCTGGGACTATTGTGGCAAGACAACCGACTGAGGCGGCACCCAGCCTTGTGCTCGGTGTTCGGCCACAATAGTGGTATATACCCCGCCACGCACATTGAATTTAGCGCTAATGCGCATAAAGCGCGGCACGCAGGCCTCAACCAGGTCACTGAGTATCGAATTAGTGACTGCTTCGTGGAAGGCTCCCTCGTTACGGAACGACCAAATATACAGTTTCAATGACTTAAGCTCGATACATGTATTTTCCGCTACATACTCGATGTCGATTGTGGCAAAATCAGGTTGCCCCGTCTTTGGGCACAGGCAAGTGAATTCTGGGGTATGAATCCGTATCGTATAATCTCGTTCAGGGCTGGGGTTTGGAAAGGTTTCCAGTGATTTGCTAGCTGTAGCTGCCATAATCTTTGTATTCTAATGAGTAAATCCGTATTGTACCGAATTAGGGAACCTCTGATTTAAGTCATGAACGAAAATATTGAGTCCACAATATCCAACTTTGATATGCCCTTGGGGTACTTCGTTACGAATCTTCGCAATAGTCCACTATTACATGCGATTTGTGCCTCGAATTTGAATATTTTGGCTCTCAATCTTTTTCGCCCAGACTGAATCAGAGGTTCCTTGTGAGGCAACGATGAATTTTATGATCAACCTGTTCTATAAAATAGAAGTGAAATGCGCCTAAAAAAAATCAAACTTGCTGGTTTTAAATCCTTCGTTGATTCCACCAGTGTTGCTATGCCTGGTGATCTTGTCGGCGTTGTTGGCCCTAACGGCTGCGGTAAATCCAATATCATTGATGCCGTACGCTGGGTAATGGGCGAAAGCTCAGCCAAACACCTGCGTGGTGAATCGATGACTGATGTTATTTTTAACGGCTCGAACAGCCGTAAACCTGTCGGCCAGGCATCGGTTGAGCTGATCTTTGATAATAGCGATGGCGCTGCTGGTGGGCAGTATGCCTCGTACAGTGAAATTTCGATAAGACGTTTACTAACGCGAGAAAGTAAATCAACCTATTTTCTCAATGGCACACGTTGTCGTCGTCGTGATGTCACCGATATTTTTATGGGTACAGGGCTGGGTCCACGTAGCTATGCCATTATTGAACAGGGCATGATTTCACGTCTGATCGAAGCCAAACCCGATGAATTACGCCACTTATTGGAAGAAGCCGCAGGCATTTCAAAATACAAAGAACGTCGCCGCGAAACTGAAACCCGCTTGCGTCATACGCATGAAAATTTGAGTCGCTTAAACGACATTCGTGAAGAAATCGGCAAGCGCATTGACGTACTGGATCGTCAAGCGAAAGCTGCTGAACAATATAAGACCTTAAAACAAGAGTCGCGAGAACTTAAAGCACAGGCGTTAGTGTTGCGTTGGCAGACACTGCAAGTGGATGTCGATAAGCAACAAATCAGCTTACGTGAAGACGAAAATAAACTTGAGCAGCGCCAGGCTGAATTACGCAATGTCGAGACCAGCCTTGAAAAACAACGTCAACAGAGAACGCAAGACGATACGCGTTTAAATACCGTGCAAGCACAGTTTTATGGCTTAGGTGCTGACATAGCCCGCCTTGAAGAGTCCATTAACGGCGCTATCGATGCGAAGACACAGCAACAATCTGAGCTGGAAAGTGCCGATAACGCCTGGGCTCATGCCAATGCACATATTGGGCAAGATAACACTAAGGTCACCGAGTTACAGCAAAGCTTGGCTGAAAATGAACCCCGCCTGCAACAATTCAATGAAAGTGAACAAAACAATATTACTGCATTAGCGGCATTAGAAGCCTTGATGCAGGTTTGGCAAGATGAGTGGAATGCATTAACAGCAAAATCGGCTGAACAACGTCGTGTTGCAGAAGTGGAACGCGAACGCGGTCACCACCTTGAGCAACGCCGCAATCAATTAACACAACAAAACGAAAGCCTTGGTAGCGAGATTGCTGATATTAATTTGGCTAATGACGAAACTGAAATAGAAGGCTTAGAAACAACCATTATAGCCATTAGCGATAAGCTTGGCACAGCACGCGCAAGCCTGGAACAATACGCTAAAACGCTGAGTGAACAGCGTCAAAAGCAATCATCCGTTGAGCAAGACCTGGAACAAAAACGTGGCCAACGCCAACAGCTAACCCATGAACTAGCCTCATTACAAGGTTTACAACAAGCTGCACTCGGTGGCCAACAAGAACAAGTAAGTGACTGGCTGGCGCAAAGTGGTCTCACTCAAGCTAAACGCTTGGCCAATATTGTTGAAGTTGACGAAGGTTGGGAACAAGCGGTTGAGTCAGTGCTCGATTTTCATTTGCAAGCCGTGTGTGTGGATGACTTAAACGTACATGCACAAGTATTAGACAAGCTTGAACAAGGCGAACTCGAATTGTTGAGTTTGGCTGGTGTCGCATCAACGGCGCGCGATGCATCCTCATTAAATAATCCGGCATTTGACGATCTGGCGACGATGGCGGCAAAAGTGAGAGCGCCTGAAGCCATAGTAAACATATTGGCACGCGTTTATATTTGCCACACTATTGACGAAGCCTTGTCGATTCGCGCCAAGTTGGCAGAAGGCGAGTCGGTGGTAACACAAGCTGGTGTTTGGTTCAGTGCATCGTGGGTGCGTGTGCTTAAACCGAGCAATGAGGCGGCTGGAGTCATTGCTCGCGAAAAAATTATTCAACACCTACAGATTCAATCAAAATCTTTAGACGAGGCGATAAATTCGCAAAAAAGCGCATTAACTGCACTTGCCGAAGAGATTGGCGGTACCGAAAAAGCTAGAGAATTGCTGCAAGCAGAACTGGCCGAAGTGTCTTCTGAACATGCAGCACTGCGTGAGCAGCTGAGTGCTAAAAAAGCCTATCTTACACAACGTCGTTCACGACTTGAGAAGATGCAAAGTCAACTTACAGAAGTGCATTCAGGCTTGGAAACCACAGAAAATGAATTGGCTAATGTACAGTTACGTCTGCGTGATGTGACGGGTGAGACTGAGCAGGTTGATATTAGTCTCACTAGTCTTAGCCAGCAGCGCGATGGTCATGTCTCACAGTTAGGTAGTTTACGTGCGGAGTCACAGAGTAAGCGCGATGCCAAACACCAATTAGCACTTAATGTTGAGTCAATGCGCACCCAACTGCGTTTAACTGAACAAAGTTTGCAGCGTATGGCTGAACAGCTACAAACAATCACTACACGGCGTGAACAATTACAATTAGTGCTAACGACTGTCGATGTGCCTATTGAAAAGCTTACGGCTGATTTAGAACAAAAACTTGAACAGCGGCTGGAAATTGAATCATCACTTAACCAGGCGCGCGATACGGTAGCAGCGCTTGATAATGAATTGATGTCACTTGACAAGCGGCGTCATGAAAGCGATGGAAAAATCGAAAAGGTACGTCTACGGTTAGAATCTGCACGTGTCCACATGGGTGAGCTAAAAGTACGTTCTGACACCATTGTTGAACAGGTAGAAGAAGGTGGCTACAAAGTTGAAGCGGTGGTTGAGAACCTGCCTGAAGATGCAGAGGATCAAATTTGGCAGCAGCGTCTCGAAAAAATTGATATCAAAATACGGCGCTTGGAACCCGTTAATCTGGCGGCCATTGATGAATACAAATCAGAGACTGAGCGAAAGACCTATCTTGATGCACAGTTTGACGACCTTACCGAAGCGATGGCAACGTTAGAAGAAGCGATTGGCAAGATCGATGGTGAAACCCGCCTGCGTTTTAAAGAGACTTTTGACAAGGTCAACAGTGGTATTAAAGAAAAATTTCCACGTCTCTTTGGTGGTGGCGAAGCGTATCTTGAAATGACCGGAACCGATTTGCTCGATACGGGTATTACCGTTATGGCGCGTCCACCGGGCAAGCGTAATAGCACTATCCAATTACTTTCAGGTGGTGAAAAAGCATTGACAGCAGTAGCGATGGTGTTTGCTATATTTGATTTGACGCCAGCGCCATTTTGCATGCTCGACGAGGTTGATGCACCGCTTGATGATGCTAATGTAGGCCGTTTTTGTGAACTTGTCCGTGAGATGTCGAAGCATGTACAGTTTATTTTTGTTAGCCATAACAAAATTACTATGGAACTTGCCGATCAATTGCTTGGTGTTACGATGAATGAGCCAGGTGTGTCACGTTTAGTCGCTGTTGATATTGATGCGGCAGTTGCAATGACGGATAGTCGTGCAGCAGGATAGAGGTGCTCTAAGGAGCCTCTGATCTATTTATGAACTCGTATTTTGCACCTGAAATATCCAGCTTCTGCGTTGCGAATATCCGCACCCCAAGAGTGCTTCCTCAGGAATGCTGCCGTATTCCTTCAGGGCGCAATAGCCCACTATTACGCGCGATTCTCGCCTTGAATCTGAATATTTCAGGCACAATTTACTTCGTCCAGAATAAATCAGAGGTTCCCTGACATGTTAACGACCATCACCTTGTGTGTCTTGGGCCTGACTCTAATCTTTGTTGGCGCTTATCTTTGGTATCGACGCCATATCGAAGATGAGGCTAGTTTTGGCCATGACGATGTACGTTGGGAACAAATCGATGCTGATGATAAGACATTGGTTGAAAAAGCGGTATCAGAGTTAGACCAGCTAACAGCAACGTGTATCCCTCAAAAAAATATTGAAGTAAACTCTCAGAGTGCAATACGTTCCCAATCACAAGGGCTTGATCGCAACATTCATTCTGAGCCTCAAAGATATACTGATACGCTTGAACTTGGCGACAAAGTGATAGACGATTCCGTTGATGAAGAACTTAACCAACTTGGTAAGTTAATGCGTGAGAATGATGAACCCAGTGGTCTGGATATTGAGCCTAGTACTGATAATTCATCGATTGTCAGCGAATTACAAACGTTACAGACTAAAACGACAACAAAGTCGACGCTAGGCGAAGACCCTGAAATGGTTATCAGTGTTCATGTTGTTGCCAAGGCAGGCCGTGAATTTCATGGTGATCAGTTGCTGGAAGTATTTAATCAACTTGATTTACAGTACGGCGACCGCGATATCTTTCATTCTTATGGCTCTGAGAAAGACGATAGGCCCATTCGATTTAGTGCAGCTAATATGATGAAACCTGGTACTTTTGATTTAAAGACTATGGATAGTATAAAGACAAGTGGTATTACGCTATTTATGCTATTGCCGGGTCAAAATAATACTGTACAGACATTTGAGAGTCTGTTTGATGCTGGTCAAATATTGGCGCGACGCTTGGGCGGTGAGTTACGTGATAGCCAGCGTAGTACATTGACAACCCAAGGTGTCAACTTGATTAAAGAGTCGATCCATCGGTTTTACAGCCGGCGACAGATGTCCTCGAAGAGCCTGCCCCCCGTGTCAAGCACGGGGCAGGCTCCGCGAAAGCGTGGGGGCGCGTCGCAGCAAGGTCAGCTTAATCTCTGATTCCTGTAATCTCTTACGATATTTTTTATCTTGCCCTTTCCTTGTTTCTCTCCCATGAACGTAGATCCTAAAATCCCCAAGCAAATCGATACGTTGCGCGAGCAAATTAATTATCATAACTACCGTTATTATGTGATAGACGATCCAGAAGTGCCAGATGCCGAATATGATCGCTTGATGAGTCATCTACGCCAGCTTGAGGAAAAACACCCTAAACTAATCATATCGAATTCACCGACTCAGCGTGTTGGTGCAACACCACTAAGCGCTTTTTGCCAAATTAAACACGAGCAGCCGATGTTGTCGCTGGGTAATGCCTTTACCGATGATGAAGTAAGGAGTTTTGATCAACGTATTCGTGACCAACTGAATAGCGATAACGTTGAATACGTTGCTGAAGCCAAGCTCGATGGTTTAGCCATTAGCTTATTGTATGAAGATGGCGAATTAATCCGTGCAGCGACACGTGGTGATGGCACAACGGGTGAAGATGTCACTCATAATGTGAGAACGATTGACGCAATACCCTTGCTACTGCGCGGTAGTGATTTCCCTAAACGGCTGGAAGTTCGTGGCGAAATATTTATGACTAAAGCGGGTTTTGCTAAACTTAATAAGCTGCAAGATAAAAAAGATGAAAAGCGCTTTGTTAATCCACGTAACGCAGCGGCAGGGAGCCTGCGTCAATTAGATCCAAAGATCACGGCACAACGTGCCTTGTCATTTTATTGTTATGCAGTGGGTGTGGTTGAACAAGGCGCTCTGCCGCAAGGGCATTATCAAATTGTGCAAGCGCTGCGTGATTGGGGCTTACCAGTACAAAGCGAGATGCAGTTATTTAAAGATGTAAGGTCTTGCCTTATGTTTTACCAAACGATACTTGCCAAGCGTGATAGTTTGCCACATGACATCGATGGTGTTGTGTATAAAGTTAATGAACTATCGCAGCAGCAGACACTGGGTTATACCTCGGGTAAACCACGTTGGGCGATTGCGCATAAATTTCCTGCACAAGAAGAGCTAACCAAGGTTCTTGCTATTGATATCCAAGTTGGCCGTACTGGTATATTGACACCAGTAGCGCGTTTAGAAGCCGTATTCGTTGGCGGCGTTACAGTCACCAATGCCAGCCTACATAACGAGTCTGAGGTATTACGTAAAGATGTGCGTGTCGGCGACACGGTTATTGTACGGCGTGCAGGAGATGTCATTCCTGAAGTTGTCAGTGTTGTACTGAGTCAACGACCAAAAAACACAACAGTGTTCGTTATGTCCGACTGTTGCCCTGTTTGCCGATCTTTAGTCACAAAAGAAGAGACTATTAGCGCTAATGCCCCGAGGGCACGTTGCAGTGGCGGCCTGATTTGTCAGGCGCAACGAAAAGAGCGGTTTAAACATTTCGCCTCACGTCAGGCCATGGACATTGAGGGCCTGGGTGAAAAACTGATTGAGCAATTGATTGATCAAAACCAAGTGAGCACAGTCGCTGATCTTTATCAGCTTAAACGTGATGCGCTAATTAGTTTAGAGCGCATGGCTGAAAAATCAGCAGATAATGTCTTAGCGGCCTTAGCAAAGAGTAAGGCAACAACATTACCGCGTTTTCTATTTGCTTTGGGTATTCGCGAGGTAGGCATTACTACTGCACAGAGTTTGGCCAACCATTTTGGTTCACTGGACGTGATAATGAAGGCTGATTCTGACGCCTTGATTAAAGTGCCTGATGTTGGACTTGTTGTTGCTAATCATATACGCAGTTTTTTTAGCGATGAACGTAATCGCAGTGTTATTCAGCAACTTATCGATGCAGGTCTAACATGGCCAGATATTGCGGTGAGCACCAATAATACTGGGTTACCCTTGTCTGGTGAAGTATATGTACTGACAGGTAGTTTAGTAACGATGTCTCGTGATAGCGCTAAACAACAGTTACAAACATTAGGCGCCAAAGTGAGTGGCAGTGTGTCTGCCAAAACAACGGTTGTTGTGGCAGGAGATAAGGCGGGTTCTAAGCTCAGCAAGGCTAAAGAGTTGGGTATCAAGGTACTGCATGAAGCCGAGTTCATTACCTTGCTTGCGGATTATTCGACATAAAGCCAAATCTTGCTGTTTTCAATCTTATTTTAGTCAAGTTGGCATGGCAATTGTATTACATGTATTAAGGGTGGGAGGAAGAGCGATTCCGACAAAAATTTGACGCGCTCATCATGACCCGCAGTAAACAGTTGCTTAATAACAATAAAGGTACTGCTGATGGAAAACGAACGCCGTTTAGTGACACATAGCTCCATCGACGAGCTTGTTCTAACCCGTACTCAACTGCTCTCTTTATATAATGAAATTGCAATACATCCACCACAGGTTGGTGATGCAGCAGTCCCTGAGTTATTACGGCAATTTTGTCAATCACTGATTGACTACACCGCCACCGCGCACTTTAAGTTATACCAATATTTTGATGAAAAACGAGAGCGTCGTAAAGCAGTTATCGATGTTGCAGAAAAAGCCTTTCCGCGTATTGCTAAATGCACTGATAGTATTCTTGAATTTAATGATAAATATGATCATCCCGAAACAATTAATGACGATAGCAAGCTTGCCAGTCTGAAAACAGATTTATCCAATTTAGGCGAAACATTGGCTGATCGTATAGAGTTAGAGGATAAAGTGATTAGAGCAATGGTGAGTTAATTTGTTAGTCTTAAGCGCAACCCTCTCTAGTTATCTTGACGTAGGGGGTTAATACAAGTAGGGAATAAACATTTTTGTTTTTTTGATATATGATGTATAGCATGCGCCAAAAAACTGAGTGTTCTCGCGTTCTTCAATCTTGGCCGTCAAAAACAAAAACAACGTTGCAGAAACAACCGCTACTATTGCAAACAGTGAAAAATGCTTAAAATAAGCTCCCCATGCCAGTAATAAAAGGGCGCTATACATTGGATGCCGAATATATTTATAAATGCCGTCGGTAACTAAAAGGGTGGTGTTTTCAAAGGCGAAATTTTCCACACAACCTGCTCTAGGCTTTAATAAGCCACCCAGTTTTCGTAACAAATTAAATCCTTGAATGGCAAACAGGATAGAAAAAAACAGCAACAGCCAAGAGAGTAACTGTTGTATTGAAAATGGATCTTTCACCCAAAAGGATAGATTTAATAATACTAATATCAGGATAGATTCAAAGGCAAAAAAACGGTAAAAACCGTGGCTGTTAGTATTTGATAATGCTCGCCTGGACACGACAATAAAAAAAACTGAGCCGACAACAAAAATCATTACCTGGTTGAAGGTAGAAAGTACGATATCCACAATTATTCGCCTGAGCCTTGCATGGCTCGTAGGTTATTAGGAATCACTATTTTTGGCAAACAGTTAACAACATGAAGGCACTGCTAAAACGCCCACTTTCTGGTACGTAACAGAGTATTTTTTGACCCGCTTTCAGGTTTCCTGAGTTAAAGAGTTCTTCAAGTAGGATGTAGATGGCAGCTGACCCGGTATTACCTTTTGAACTTAAATTGGTGAACCAGCGTTCGTATGGAATTTCAAAACCTATTTTTTTTAAGCCATTAGCTACTTTTTCACGGAAAAAAGCGGATGAGTAGTGGGGCACAAAATAATCAATCTCTTTAGCTGTTAAGCCTTTTTTTTGTATAATTTCTGTGAGAATTTTCTCAACCGTATAAGAAATAATAAACTCATTGAGCAATTTGACATCCTGTTTTATAGAAAAAATAGAATCTGCAAGCCATTCAACAGGTTCAAATTCTTTCCAGCTTTTTATCGAACCATCGTCGTTTTTGGCTGCGCCACTGTACATACACGTGGCCATTTCATTGGCATAGGAGCGTTCAAATATCCAATTGATTTGCAATGATAACTTATCAATATTAGGTTTTGGCTGAAGTAACATTGCACCGGCACCATCTGACAGCATCCACCGTAAAAAATCTTTTTCAAAAGCAATTTGTGGTTGTGCCTTCAGGGCTTCAACGTGGCCAGATAATTCCGGCTCAAAATTTTCGCTACGCATTACAGCCGACATGGTTTCAGACCCGGTAGCAACAGCGTTGCTGAATTCGCCTGCAGCAACACCCAGATAAGCATATTTCATGGCGCTTATGCCAGCAATGCACACGCCAGCAGTGGCGACAACTTCACAAGGCGTATTGCCTAGCTCGCCATGCGTCATAACAGCATGATTAGGCATAAGTTGATCTGGTAATGTAGTACCACAAGACAGACAGTCGATATCATTAATAGAAAAATTTCTGGCGACCAACATTCTAACCGCCTCTGCGGTAAGTTGGGCATTAGTATGCGTAGCTTTTCCCGTTTCGGGGTTCACCGCATAGTAGCGCGTTTTAATACCATTGCTGCGTAAGATGGTGCGGCGCGCACGTGATGGTTTGTTTCCAACCTGCCCTAAAACGGCTTCCATATTATCGTTATCTATTGGTGCATTTGGCAAATAAACAGATATTGCATTAATGTAAACAGCTGACATAGTGATTAAAATTAATTCCTTTATGAACCGGAAGGGCTACTAAAATATTTTTTTTGCTGCGCTGTGCGACGACGTGTCAATGGTGACAATAAGCTTTTAATGAGCACACTTAATGGGATAAATAAAATTATAAAACTGATAAGAAAAACGATATAGATCAATATTACTGGTTTGCGTAATAAGCTTCCTGGAGGCCCTAGGCTTCTCAATAATTTCCCCCAAATACGAAAGCCGCGTTTAGCTATTTTTTCACTGGCGATCAGTTTCTCATTCACCTCAACAGCGCCAAGGCCTTGTAGTAGGGTTTCATCTAATTTTGCGGCTAATAATATTTTTTCAACAATACGATGGCCGAAACGGTTGCAGGCCGTAATCGCTTCTGGCGCCACACCAGCCTTGGGAATTAATCCACCTAGATGGGGACCTTTGTTACCGCTTAGCACCCAAACAGGTGTGGCTAAAAAGCTGCCTACACTTCCTGCTGCATCAACCAAAGCGACATTGCCTATCAGTTTAGCCCCCATCTCGTTTAACATGCTTTTAACCGACTCTTGAGCCATTAGCCACATATTTCGACAGGCTATCAATGTGACTACGGGCTTGTCCTGAAGTAATTTCGTGGCCACAGGGCTTTGTAAAAATGCAGTGGTGGGCAAAGAGGGTGACAAAAACCAGACCTGATAGGCTAAGATGATTAAATCAAAGTCTTCTTCGCCAGTTAGTGTAGATGCTTGAATGGCGGGTGTGTTAAGATAAACGTCCTCATGAAATGTGTCGAAAAATTGTAAAATGGGCCAAGGAAATGGGAAATTTTCAACGGGTTTTATCTGTTCAAATGTAACATCGATATCTGGATGGTCAAGCAGAGGTTGCGCAAAATGATGTGCGATGGTACTAAGCTGCCCACTTTGCGAATAGTGTACAACTAGCACGCGTTTTTTAACGGGCAGAGTCACTTTTATTGATCCAGAGGTGATGTGATGAATGTGCCTTTTAGGTTTTTTTTACCGAGAAAATTATAGCATAAATGAGCCCAGTCAACCGCAGAAACCGGTTCCCCAATGGAGGGTGATACAGGTTAAAATTTACCTTTTCTGTAACTCTAAGTCCATTCAACAATGAAAAAAGACGATGTTCCTCAAGATAATAACCGTACCTATGGTGGTCATAAAAAAGTGATTTACGCAACCAATCGATCAGGAAAATACGAGAAGATCGACTCCACGGGATGGGAAACGGAAGAGTTTGTTACTTTAATGGCAGTGAATGAGTTGAAAGAACAGGCTTTGGCTGCGCATCAACGTGTCCAGCAGGGGCTAAGCTCGCCACTAGAGTACCATATGTATGACAAACGGCTGGATGTGCTGGGTCTGGCTCAAGCGAGCAGTTTTTTTCAGTGGCAAATTAGACGACATATCAGACCGGTGATATTTTCTCGCCTTTCTAACAAAACGGTTGCACGTTATCTTGACGTGTTGGGCCTGACAGACGCTGAATTTAAATCAATACCCGAGTACGCATCTATACTATGAATAATTTTAAACATCAACATGCTGCTCATTGTGAAACTGGCGTTATGTCAACGATGTTAAAACATTATGGCTGTGATGTGTCTGAGGCCATGGTATTGGGTTTGTCTTCAAGTATCGCCTTTGCCTACTTACCATTTATTAAATTAAATGGCTTGCCTTTAGTTTCTTATCGTATGCCTCCCGGGTCTATTATTAAAAGGCTACAAAAACGGTTGGGGTTGAATGTCAGTTTTGAGAAATTTTCCAGTCCACAACAGGGTATGGAGGCGTTGGATAAACAGCTAAGCGTCGGTAATATTGTGGGTTTGCAAACGTCGGTGTTTTGGTTGCCTTATTTCCCTGATGATATGCGTTTTCACTTTAATGCACATAACTTGATTGTTTACGGTAAAGAAGGGAATAACTATTTGATCAGTGATCCTGTTTTTGAAGAGCCGGTTGTTTGTTCCGTTAAAGATTTACAAAAATCCCGTTTTGCCAAGGGTGCGTTCGCACCTAAAGGGGCAATGTATTACCTCAATGAAAAACCTGGCAGCATTAATTATACAAAGGCCATACCTCTCGCCATTAAAAAGAACGTGCGCGCCTTAACACTACCGGTGCCAATTATAGGCATCAAAGGGATACATTTTTTGGCCAATAAATTAGCGCGATTACATAAGACCATGCCTGAAGATAAACAGCAGCGGCTTTTTTTGGGTCATATCGTTCGTATGCAAGAAGAAATTGGTACGGGCGGAGCTGGCTTTCGCTATATTTATGCCTCATTTCTTCAGGAAGCCGCGACAATAACCAATAATAATTTATTAACAGAAGCATCAGAAATGATGACGGATGTGGGTGACCAGTGGAGAAATTTTGCTCTGCATACGGTTAAAATGTGTAAAAACCGTAGCAAATTTAATATGCAAGAGTTATCAGAGCTGCTACATGCTTGCGCAGTTGAGGAATCAAAAGTATGGAAGTTATTAAAGACGATCTAGTACGATAATGCTCCACCGTTGCTGCCCATCTGTATCCAGATAAATAAAACGCTTTAGCGCTGATAGTGTTTTACAGGCTTCGAGAAAACCGCAGAGGTGTAATGCTGTGGTAAATTCATGGCGTAAATGATGAGGTGCATAGCCTGTTTTTTGTGTGGCCAGTAACCGCAATAATTTTTCCTGCTGTACCGTAGTGACAGCATCACCAAAGCCGATTTTGGTGGAAACATGACTTTCGCCAATGTTTGATACTAAATAAGCATCAAGTTCTTGTTTACTTAGTGGCTCGGCAATATGGGTAATTTTAGCAATAGCTTGAGCATCGTTCCGATGATGTGCTAAGTATAACCAGTGGCTGCCTTCCGCCAGGCAATATTTTTCATTTATTTGAAAGCGTTGTCGATGAACGTTGAGGTCTTCACCCACTTCACAAACGACACCGACCAATGCCGCCTCCACATTACCAATTTCAAGATCAAGACTCGCCAATTTCAGAGCAGCCTCTAGCGTAAAGTGATCGCGTGTTACAAATTGATTATTAGTTAATAAGCCAAAATATTTCGCCAAATAAAAACAGGCGGCATTACTGACGGTATTCATAAAAATGGACGGTCTTGGCAGCTCACCTGCTTGATATATTTCAGCTAACACCTGCGCCGTGTTATTAAGCGAGCCATAAATAGAGGACATATACAGCCCGGTATTTGCTGAAAATTCATAGCTTGGTTTGCACTGAAATGCGCCAATTAAAGCAAGCTGCGTTAATCGATCAATACGACGTATTTTTTTACCGCTGACTTTCAGCAGGGTAGGCTTCAATGCAGGAAGCTCGCGCTCAATTTTGTGATGAAAATTACTTGAGCTGTAGATATAGAGAGGTTTAAGCATTACTAATAATCAATACGGTGCTGTTTCCACCAAAGCCAAAATAGTTTAAAAGGTAATAACCGTTGTCAGAGATATCTGCCGTATTTGCCAAGCGTAAAGGAAATTCATCGGCTACGTTACAGGGGAATGTCATTAGGGTTTTTTTACGAAGAGCGCTATAAAATAAAATCAATTCGTTAATGCCGCAAGCTCCCAGCGTATGCCCAATCAAAGGTTTCAGCGCAACAATGGGAGGGGTGGACTCACCGAATACTTTATGTAAGCCAGCAGCTTCAGCTTCATCGTTTGATGAACTTGCTGTGCCATGGGTTTTAATGATGGCTACATCACTTTTTTTGATGTTGGCTTGCGATAAGGCGCGTTCAATGACGGTTTGTATTGTATTTCCTTCAGGGTTATTAGCGGTCATACTATAATTGTCGCCTAGGTTTGCACCAGCAATATAAGCAAACTCGCTATCTTCAGGCTCCGCTGAAATAATTAAAGCACCGCAGCCTTCACCCAAATATAAGCCGTCGCGGTTTTTATCAAAGGGCCGCATACCATTGGAGCTGATTAAAGAAAGACCAGAAAAACCCAGAGCGGTGACTTCGTTATAAAATTCAAGCCCAAGTACCAAGGCATGGTTAATATCTCCTCGCCGAATAAACTCAGAGGCATACATTAATGCGTTGGCGCTGGCTGTACAGGCTGTATTAAATGTATATACAGGTCCGTTAATGGAGTATTTATCTTGAATGTAGTGGGTTAAACGATTAAATGGTGGCGTATGAAGGGCGATATCCTTATTCGTACGGGAAGATTGCTTTACACCCATTTCACACTTGAACATATCAAAAGATGTGGAGCCGACAAATAAACCGATTCGCTGCCATTGTTCTTGAGTTAGCCGCGCGTCATCTATTGCTTGTTGAATAACACGATCAATGATTTGGTGTAGCCGATCAATGCCTGCGTAGAGACCAGGTGAGTTAATAGTGAAATAAGGAAGCTTGGTAGAACCTGCAGATTGTTCAATCTTTATTGTCGAGGGTTGAGAATTTTTTTGCTTTATGGCGGATAATGTTTGTTCTATATTGTGACCTATTGCTGTTACAAGACCTGCACCTTTGAAATATATTTTATTTTGCATCTTGTTTGGTCTTTAGGCTTGGGCTGCAATGATGTAATCCGCCAGGGCATTGATTGACGAAAAAGCTAACCGACCATCTTTAGTACCATCAATGCGCACAGCGTAGGTTTTTTTAATTGCTAAGGATAGTTGCAAACTATCGAGCGAATCCAGCCCCAACTTTGCCTCGCTGCCGATTAAAATTTCATCATCAGCAATATCACTAACCATTAATTCATCTTCTTGGTCGCTTTCGATAATGATCATTTGTTTAAGATCATGCTTTAATATTTCTCTATCAGGAATAGGCATATTATCAATTTTCTTTGGTGCTCAAGGTGATATTAGCAACGTGCAGGTTTACGATTGTTTGTGAAAAATGCTCAATGCCACCATCAGCATTATGCTACCAAAGGTCAGTAGCATAATGACCTCGGGTATTATATCTATAGCACCCTTGCCATATAAAAAAATATCCAAAAAACCATTCAGCCCCCAAGACATAGGGCTTACCAGGGTGAACTGTTGAAGGTAATCAGGCATAACAAATTTGGGCACCATAATGCCACCGATGGCAGCCAACAAAATATTTCCTACACCACCAATAGATATTGCTTGCTCCGTTGTTTTTGCGATCACAGCGACAAGCAGAGCACAGCCAATGGCTGAAATTCCAATAGCTAATGACATCAATGCCAAAGCCAAATAATTATGCGGTATAACCAAGCTGTCTCCCCCTAATAAAGGTACAACATAGGCTCCAAGTAACAACATGGTAATAAGTTGTGCCTGGTTAATTGCCAGGTAAGGCAGTGTTTTAGCGATAAAAAACAAGCTCATTGATGTGTTCATTGTGCGTAGTCGCGTTAAAGTGCCTTGTTGTTTCTCAGTAATTAACGTGGTTGATATAGGAATAACAACAAAAAACATTGAGAAAATTAACCAGGCTGGAACGTTTTGTTGCACCGCTGTTGGTGTTATAGCAGGATCTTGCTGGTCGTAAAGGTATGCTGTTTGAATCGATTTTTTATTAATAAAATCTTTGTTTTTCTCCGCTGTGGTCGTTTGTCGAGTGAACATAAAGTGAAACTTGGTAGTTGCCAGAGCCTCACGAATGGCTGAATCAAGCAATAGTCGTGTTCGTGTATCCACACTTGGAGAAAGCCAAATTTTAATGGGCTCAATATCTTCTAAATTGGGTTGAAAATGACCAAATAAATTTACAGGAATACTTAAAAATGCGCTATTTTTGGCGCCTAAAATTGCAATGATCTCAGTTGAATTATTAGCAGCTCCAGTCTTTTTGAAACTAAAAATATCATGTGTAGTTAATGATGATAAAAACTTGTCCGAGTATTCATTTTTTTCAACATTAGAATAATAAACTGTAAAAGAAAACTTTTTATCTGCACTATATTGTTCCTGTAACGCCAAAGACATAATGATAATAAATACCGACGGCATAGCAAAGAGAACCAACACTGAGTGTAGGTCTCTAAATACCAGTTTGAATTCTTTAATGATTGCAGCTAGAAACATGATTAATCTCTTAATTGTTTGTTGGTTAAATCAAGAAAAGTTTGTTCCAGGTTATTTTTTCCATAAAAAATTTTGATAATAGTGATATTCATGCTTTGTACTTGGCTGATTATTTGGTGGTAAGTTGCCATATCAGTGACATTATGGAACACTAATTGAGAGTGGTTGACAGAAAACTCAAAAAAAGATTTTAATTGATTCAGGTGGCCATCATCAATCGTATTTTTATAGCCAATGATTAATCGTTGCTGTTGTTCTTGTTGCAGACTACGTAATGTCCCTTGTTTTAATAACTGGCCATGATCAATGATGGCGAAATAGTCACATAATTGCTCAACTTCTTCCATGTAATGTGAGGTATAGATGATGGTTTTTCCTTGCTTTTGTAGCGTTTTGATTTGTTGCAGAATAAAAGCGCGGCTTTGAGAGTCAATGCTGACCGTAGGTTCATCAAAAAACAGAATTTCAGGATCCGCAAGCAATCCGATAGCGATATTTAAACGGCGCTTTAATCCGCCGGAAAATTCAGCAGATCTTTGCTGAGATACTTTTTGCAATCGGCAAAAATTAAGACAGTATTCAATACGAGCCTGCCTATGGTTTGATGAAATACCTTGCATACCAGCAAAAAATTGTAAGTTCTCAAATGCAGTTAAATTTGGGTAAAAGGCGTAATCCTGTGGTATGTAGCCGATTAATTGTTTAGCTTGTTTTGTGGCTTGTGGCAAGCTATGGCCATGAATAGCAATATTTCCGCAAATAGGTTTAAGAATGCCAGTTAATAATGAAATCAACGTGGTTTTCCCTGCGCCATTTGGTCCGATCAATCCTAATAAAGCACCTTTTTTGACTGTCAGCCGAATATTTTTTAGTATTTTTTGGGCAGGAGATTTCGGGTAGTGGTAGGATAAATCATCTATTACAATGGCTGGTGTCGATTGAGCTAAGCTTGGCATAATATATAAAGATACCGTTCAAAATTCAGATAAAGATTATACATCGTGTTCATTTTTTTAAAAATATACAAGCGACTATTTCATACTGCTCTTCTACAATTAATTGTCGCAATCAGTAAAATGCGATGCTATTGTAGCCATAGACACCTTATGCGATGTTTTTAGTGTGGTACAGGCAGCCGAAATACACCCAATAGAAAGTAGTGATAGCGGGCTTGATGTCGAGACGTGGTTGCACAGTTTGGCAGCTGAATACAGTCCGCAGGAAATCGATATTATTCGTCGCGCTAGCGACTTGGCTCAACAAGCCCATAGTGACCAAACCCGCGCATCAGGTGAACCCTATTTTCAGCACGTACTTGCTGCCGCCAATATCCTGGTTAGTCTTCGCATAGATCATGAGGCGATAGCTGCCGCCTTATTGCACGATGTTGCTGAAGATACCAGCACTACCCTAAAAGATATTAAAGCGCAGTTCGGCGCCACCATTGCCAGTTTAGTCGATGGTGTGACCAAGATGGATGTTATCGATTCATTACCTGGTCATGACCCTGCCATGCTCAAAGAGCATGCACAAGCAGAAAGCCTGCGTAAAATGTTGCTAGCCATGGCCGAAGATGTGCGCGTGGTATTAATCAAGCTGGCAGATCGCTTGCATAATATGCGAACACTATCTTGTCTGCGGCCACAAAAACAAAAACGTATTGCCAGAGAAACCTTGGATATCTTTGCTCCCTTAGCCAACCGGCTTGGTATCTGGCAGCTAAAATGGGAACTTGAAGACCTCTCATTTCGCTATCTTGAACCAGACACCTACAAACGTATTGCAAAAATGCTGGAGATGCGTCGTGTTGAGCGGCAAGACTATCTTGATTCGTTTAAGCAGCATTTAGAAGGGCGATTGCAAGAGGCCAACATTACCGCAAACATCGTTGCACGACCCAAACATATCTATAGCATTTGGAAAAAAATGCAACGCAAGAATCTCGATTATCACGAGCTCTACGATGTATTAGGAGTACGGGTTTTAGTGCAGGATATGGCGCAGTGTTATACCGTACTTGGTATTGTGCATGCCGAATGGAACTATATCCGTGGCGAATTTGATGACTACATTGCCACACCCAAAGAAAATAATTACCAATCATTACATACCGCCGTAATCGGGCCTGAAGGGCACACAGTTGAAGTACAGATTCGTACTCATGATATGCATGCCCATGCTGAGCATGGCGTGGCCTCACATTGGGCCTACAAAGAAGGCGCCTCACATGACGGTGCCTTCGAAGACAAATTACAATGGATGCGACAATTACTCGAATGGAAAGAAGAAGTTTCCGATGCCAGTGATTTTGTCGATCGCTTTAAATCAGAAATCCATATTGATCGTGTCTATGTTATTACTCCTCAGGGCAAGATTGTTGATTTAGAGCTTGGCGCGACCCCGGTTGATTTTGCTTATCACATCCATACTGAAGTCGGCCATCGCTGTCGTGGCGCCAAAGTTAATCAACACATGGTGCCTCTGACACATACCTTGGCGACGGGAGACTATGTTGAGATTTTAACTGTCAAGCGTGGCGGCCCTAGTCGTGATTGGTTAAACCCGCACCAAGGTTATGTCAAGACGGCGCGTGCGCGCAGTAAAATTCAACATTGGTTACGCCTGCAAGATTTTGAGCAAAATCTTGCAGCGGGCAAACAATCAGTCGAGCGAGAATTGGATCGACTCGGTTTAGATCAAGTTAACACGCAAAAACTAGCCGAGCAGTTTAATTGTACTAAGGTCGATAGTTTTTATGCCGCAGTGGGGCGTAATGAAATCAAGTTGGGACAGATCGTACGAACAGCAGAACGATTATTAAACCGAAAAACCGTTGATACCTCCCTCAAGCTTTCAAAGCCAGAT
>CAYUKF010000002.1:0-4901 GCA_964445215.1 uncultured Thiotrichales bacterium | reverse complement strand
CAATCAAGCAAAAATGCGTTTAACCATCGAAATTAACAATATCGACGACCTCAGTCGCGTCCTGGCTAAAATCTCACAACTACCCAATGTTGTCAGTGTCCGCCGTATCAGTGCTTAGTTTGTTCAACTGTCGACCCTCATTAAAATTAATGAGGAATCACATTAATCATTATTTCTAAAATATTGATAAATAAATAAATAAATATCTATCTATCTACAAACCTTATATGCTTGATAGCGTATTTTGCTTTTAATTCGTTGGGATGAAAGCAGGTTTTTCTACCACCAATATTTTGGTCAGAAATGCCCTAAAAAAATCAGCATATTCTGGTATCATTTCGCCAACGCATGATAGAAGCGTTTTAAAATGCCGAGCTGAATTCCTTAATTCTTAAGGAAGCTCTGATTAATGTATCTATAACTGTTAAGGAGATAGCTGATGTTGTTTTCGCGTGTTGCAATAATGATTGCGTTTTTATTTTCCCTGGTCGCTTGTGGCGGTGGTTCCAGTAGCCTTATTGGTGGTAGCAGTGGTGGGGAAATGTTATCGGGTCAAGTAATCGTGCCAAATGGTATGGTGGCTACGCTGGATAAACCGAGTATTGGTGGCAAGATGTTAGATTTTGTCTTGCCAACAGCGGTGGCTAATGTGATCGGGGTGGCTCCAGCGCCTGCGGGTACGGTTGTAGAGCTTGTAAGGCTTAATGCTACTAGGTAGTGTTGATTCCATAATAGCCTCAACGACAACCGATGGTAGTGGTGGTTACGGCTTTAATTTGGCTGATCTTGGCGTGTCACCCGATATCACGCTTGCAGTGCAGCTAACGGGTGGATTCTTAACGGCCATTGTTACAGGCACTAATATTGATATAACACTTGAATCGCAAGTTATCTTTCAGCGTATTGTTACAGAGGTTGGTGCATCAGCTCAGCTAGCAAACTATACCATTGAGGAAGTTAATGCTTTGGTCTCAGGCCTGGTCCGGGTAACCAGAGGTAGTGGCAATACCGTGAGTGGCCTCGGTATTGACCAGGATCTTATGGATGTCAATATAGAGCTGACAGGTAACGCGGATCTCAATAATTTTGTAAATGCGGCTGCAGGACCAGGACAAGAGATGCGAGGGCCGGGAGACAATAACTATCTGGTCAATGGTGTCATTGGCTTTGACGGTAGCATTAGTGTGGATGGTGGTGTTGCGCAATCATATGTTAATCAAGTTACTACAAGTGATGCGCCCGATGTTCAAGGTGTTGCGACACAGCAACTTGTAGCAAATAATTTCCTCAATAACGGGAGTTTTAGTTTTCGCTTGGCAAATACCTTAACGGGCATTGTTGATTATACGGATGTTGTCAGTGGTGAGAGCGATGAGCCGACACCTATTTTATTTTTTCCTTATCTTGAAAATGAATCCACAATACTTTTTGATGCGCTCAATATTGATGGTGAAGACTTCCGTGTGATTTACCAAAGCTTTGAAGTGCAATTCCTTACGGTGCCAGCGGGTATGTTTAGTGACGTAGTCCAAGTAAGAATTTCTACTACGAGTACTTCAACAACAAACGAATTGATAATAGATTTCTATTTTGCTGCAAATAGTGGGTTGATACGCAAAGATATTTCTGCCGTGGTTGATGGAAGCACTTTTGATGCAGTTGAAGAAGCTTCATCAGGCGTCGTTCCTCCGCTGTTGTAACCGCCAAAAGCTATCTGTAAGCATATTCAACGTATCATGTGTTGAATATGCGTCTGATTTTTTTTAAATACGTATACTAGCTATGTGGCCAGTAGCAGAGTATTTTTACTAACAGCAATCGCGTTGATTGCCTTTGCAGCGAATTCGGTACTGTGCCGTTTGGCTTTAGATATTTATGCTACAGACCCAGCTAGCTTTTCATTGTTACGTCTGGCATCGGGTGCTGGCGCTTTATTACTTATTGTCTCCTTTTTAAATCGCTCTAAAAGCCGTTCTATAAAATGGATGCTACGGGTTGGTGAATGGCGGGCATCGTTTTTTCTTGCGGCGTATGTCATCGGATTTTCTTTTGCCTATATTTCGCTTGATGCCGGAACTGGTGCGCTGATTTTATTTTCGGTTGTACAGTTAACGATGGTGGCTGTCGCGCTTTATGAAGGTGAGCGACCAAGCACATTGGAATGGGTGGGGTGGTTATTAGCGCTTGCAGGTATTGTTGTATTGACAGTGCCTAGCACCTCTACGCCTTCACTAACAGGGTTTATATTGATGACAGTTGCTGGGGTTGCCTGGGCTGGATACACCTTGTGTGGTCGTCACTCAACGCAACCATTACTTAGTACTAGTGGTAACTTTATTTATGCCTTGGTGATTGCTGTAGTTCCCTGTTTGTTTTTTGTCAACCTTGAGAGCTTATCCTGGCAGGGTATTACCCTGGCCATCGCATCTGGCGCAATGGCGTCGGGGGTGGGTTATGGTGTGTGGTATGCCGTATTGCCAAATATTACGACGGTGCGTGCTGCCTTGGTTCAGTTAAGTGTGCCGGTACTTGCCGCAGTAGGTGGTGTATTATTTATCGATGAATCTATTTCAATTCGGTTTATGCTGTCATGTGTGTTGGTGCTCGGTGGTATCGCGCTGGCAATCGGCTATAAAAACTCCAGTAAAAACTTGAAAAAAGTAAGTTAAACCATTAAATAATAAAGAAATTATTATTAATGTAGTAACAAGGTAGGAGCCCTAGATGAATCTAGGGCTAGATACATTTGTCATTGCTATCGTCATATTGACTGATGATGATAACTAGATCTTAGTTATCATCGTCATCATCGTCGTCATCTTCAAAATCGTTGAAGCTGAAGCCGAAATCATCGTCTTCAAATTCAACTTCATCGGCAACACCGTCGGCGGGCTCATCATCACCGACTTCGACGATATCGCCAATCGTTACTCGACTGAAAAATTCGTTGGCACTGATGTCAGCATCGTTATCTTCAAATTCGGTGTTGCCATTAGTGGTGAAGGTTACACCAAGCATTGTGAGTGATTGCGCCATAGCATTAAAGGCTTGTACTGGAGCTTGCAGCTCAATATCACTATCGCCGTTGTCTTCACGCTCGATCTCGCTGGCAAAGACATTGCCGCTGGTCAAATAGCCCTCTATCTCCAGGAAGTCACCAGTACGGATATCATTGATGTTAAATCGCCGCGATCCATCATCATCGTCATCTTCAAACTGTGTACTAAAGGTGACATTAATGTCGATGCTTTGGTTGTTAGGAAACATCATGGTGATCACATTGTTTGCTGCGTCGACCGCCTGCACTCGTGACTCAATTTCAATGCTGCCACGACGCTGTTCGATACTTTCAGCGATCAGGATGCCATTCATCAAACTACCTTCGGCTTGAACAACAGCACCATTACCCAGGTTTTCTCCCAGACGCGCAGGTGAAAAGTTGGCGCCACTCGCATTAACAGCCTGATTACCGATGTTGAATTCGGCGTTACTAACATAACTATTAATGCTGCCCGTGAAGCTAAAGTTGTCAAAATCATCATCAAAGCTTTCGTCTTCTATCTCTCTGGCATTGATCGTGTTTGCACCCAGCGATGCGATGGTACCTTCAACTTCGACTAGCAAGCCATTAGCAACCATATTATTGGGCAAATCATCAAGCTCGGTGCTGCCATCAACATTGACTGCGATGGAAACACCGGGTGCGAGCCTTAAATCAAAGCTGCTACCGTTATAGTTTTCAATAACACCATGTGCTTCGACTTCATTGACATTGGGTGAGAACGACACCCCATCGAGTGCAACATACGTGGCGCGTAATACACCGTTAATGTCAAAAAACCCGCTGATAGTCAAACGATTATCAACACTCACGTTAGCAAAGGTAACTCCTCGGCGAAAGACGGTTGATCTCTCATCGATGGCCACGTTGATGCCAAGAACAGAGAAGGTTTTTTCTGTGCCATCTACGTTGAGTAGTGGGGTTGTGGCGATGGGGCCTTCGATAACGCTATCAAAGCTAATGTTTCTGGCATTGCCTGAGCGGCTACCGTCGGTGCCTCGAGCGGTAGAGGTACCGTCAACACGAACGACCATACCACGCGACAAATCGTTTTCGCTGGCAGGACTGTCATCAATAGTGATAATGGCATTATCTGTGTCAAAGCGAATACGATTAACAAAGACACTGCCAAAGCCAGTAATTTCACCACTAGCAGCAATGCCAGTGCCACCGATACCGGTGAAGTCACTGTTACTGCCACCACCAGCACCACCACCACAGGCGTACAAAACGCTGGTAGCAATAATAGATAGTGATCCGTATGTAAGTTTTCTGTTCATGGTTGTTTCCTCATATTTTCCACCATAGAGAGCGGTGTATTATCGTAGTAGTAAATCCCGAGGCTGACATAGAGAGGATCATCGTTCTCACCCTTCGCTATTTCATGTTGAGAGAGCCAAGCGTCAAGTTCCTCGAGTAACTGTTGTGCTTTTTCGCTGCTAAGTTTTCTGAATTCGGGAAGTACCGCAGGATCAATTAACACATTCGACACCTTGCGCTGAAAGCGTCGCTTTTCAGGGGCGCTCGTCAAGTTATAATCTATGGTGGAGATTAGCTCAGCACTATCGGTGCCGAGAATATTTAAAATATCGACAGGATCATTGCTGGGTAAGTAAGCGTTTTTCAGCAGTTTAACGCTATCCCCGTTGAGTTCAACAACACCAGCGCCGCATAACACATCAAGCATAGCTCGTACCGGAATGTCACCACTGTAATCTTGCACCAGGCTGGTGAACGATGGCCGCTCACCGTCAATAGATAGCAGCAATGGCTGATTATCCCCGACAAGGTAGTGAGTGTCGTTGAGCCAGCCACCGATCACGCGAGTGGCGCGGTTGTA
>CAYUKF010000001.1:7674-31116 GCA_964445215.1 uncultured Thiotrichales bacterium | reverse complement strand
CCGCTAGTAAAAATCAGGAGGTAGACCAAGAGGTAATGCGTGATTATTTTAGCGTCAAAAGGTATCTTCATATTTTACCTGACGCCATCCAATAACCTTAAAAAAATCATCAACTTTCTTCTATAAGAAATTAACAGACACACTGCATCAACATGCTTGTTGGATATGCGAACCCGTACATTTTTATACAACAAACTCTCGCCATAATTTCAACGCAAGAAAATAATTTGGCAAGCTGTGTTCAGCCATCACGCTGTTCATATGAATGCGTAGCTTATCAAACTAATTACAGGGTACTTCTAAACATGGCCTTTAGTTAATGATTTAATACGGTTCCAATAATATCTACCTTTGCTTGATGTAGCGCCTCCACTAACTTTTTACTGTCATGCATAGAAGATTTATCTTTACGTAAGACGACTATTGCTTGGCCAGCCGCATGTGCTACTGTCTGCACATCTCCCAAATATTTTCCTGGCGGGGTATCTAAAAAAATTGCATCGTAGTGAGTAGATATCTCGTTAAGAATCTTTGGTAACACATGCGAACTTAACAGCTCGCCCGGATGTGGAGGCAATGCCCCAGTGGGAAGAACATAAAGATTTGGAATTGCCTCTACTAAATACGGTAGTTTAGCCAAACTTCCTCTACTCACTCGACCTGCCAACATTGATGACAACCCCAGTCGCGCATTAACCGAGAATATTTTATCGATTCGCGGAGTTCGAAAATTAGCATCTATTAAAAGCGTTCGCTTGCCCAACTGCGCCATAGTGACAGCAAGGTTAGATGCTATATATGTTTTGCCTTCCTGCTCACCTGGGCTGACTATCGCAAATATCTGCTTACCTTCTGACATTGCACCAACGATTAGCTGGCTGCGTACCAGACGTAAAACCTCGGATTTTTTGTGGAACGGTTTATATAACGTAATTAATTCTTCTGATATCGTACAATCAGCATCATTAATATAGGTATAACCATATTGACGACATAGGGCAAATTTTATATCTTCTTTTGTTAGCAACCGCAGCTGCAAGGCTGCCTCACCAAAATATATTTCTTCCTCCTGCTGAACTTGCCGGATAAGCTCAATATCACCTTCAGATAGCCGCTTTGCCTCAAGTAAAATTTCACCAATACTATTTTCAGCAGCATGTTGTACTTCTAAATCAAACTCTTCAATAGCAGGATTTTCTGTAAACTCATCCGTGATAACTGAATCAACATCATTGCGAATCGGATATACATTTTCATCAGGCGCTTTTTCCTGCTGTTTTTGTAACGCTCTTTGTATGGTGTCCATCGACATTATTTATTTACAAACCTACTTATTTATCTAGGCAAAACGCCCAAAACCTTAAAATCAAATTCTTGATATATGTCTTCAGCTGACCTTACTTTTCGCCAAAAAAATTCTGCGACGACAACGATAAAAATAGACAAGGCAAATGCTGCCGCCAAAGAAAATAATAATATCTTAGATATTTTAGGGCTAAATGGATTAGAAGAAGCACGCGCTTTATCAATAACATTAACGTTTGCTTCCTCAACCGCTGCTTGCAAATTTGTAGTATTCGCCTGCCCTAGCATCGAATCATAGGCGCCCTTTCTCCTTTCCACCTCGGCTTCAAGCACACTGATTTGATCAAACTGCTGTTGCAAGCCGAGCACTATTTTTTTCTGCTTACCGGTACTTGCAGAAAGCGATTGATATTTTGCCTTCAACAAGCTCTCTCTATTCGCAATTAAATTGGATATCGTCTTCAGCTCCCTTTGCAATTTCCCTTTTGCTTGGCTTAATTCACCTCTCAATTGACGCAATCTAGGATGGTTCGCCCCTAGGTCAGATGAACTTTCCGCAATCTTACTTTCTAACCCTCGTATTGCTGTGCGGATAGACCGTATATCAGAGTTCTCTGAAATGGCAGCAAGTGACAATAATGATTTACCTTGCTGCTTAATTTTATTCAGCTGTCCTCTCGTGACTTCTGCCTGCCTAAGGTTGCTTTGCACAACAACCAATTCGGCACTCATTTTTTCTAATTTTGTTGATTCCGAATCCACCCTTTCGGACGAAATAACGATACTCTCAGAAGTTTTATATTGTGTTAACGTCGCCTGTGCTCTTTCCAAATCTATTTTTAGGGTACCTAACTGTCCTTCTAGCCATATCTTGGAACCCTCCGCTGGGCTGCGTAGCAATTTCAGATGCGTATCAATGTATGCCGCTGAAAATCTATTCGCAATTAATGCGGCTAATTCAGAATCGGCGGATGCATAGCTAATATTGACAATTCTCGTCCCAAAAACATTCTCAACCGCCAGCCCGCCCAGCATAGCTCTCGCCTGCCAAGGTGTAGAATCCACATCTCTCTCAGCCAAAGCATCCTCATCATTTGAAGATGTGCTCTCATATAGAAAACCACTACTATCTTCATCCTTACTGGCAAATCGTTCCATCAACTGTTCTATCCAGTCAAGAACCGATCCAATATACACTCCAAGCAGTGGCTGGCCTTCATATAAGGCAAACTCCAGTCTTTCCTGCTGCCTAACAGACAAACCATTAAAAACTTGTTCGGCAACCAGCTTACTTTGAATCAAATCGATTTGAGTATTTATGTAAACCGATTCATTACTTGACATGGCAAAGTTGCCACCTGCACTTGCAAGCGGATTTGACGGGTTAAAGAATTCAAAATTTACCGATACCGTTGAAGAATAAAGCTTTGGAGACTGAGAATATATAAAAACACCTATTACCAAAGCGCACAGCACCAAGGTAATCACTGTCCGCTTATAGGCGAAAAATATCATCAAGTATTGATTTATATTTATCTCTTTTGTGGTGCTCATACTAAAAATTCAACCAACCTAAAAAATACTTTCTTTAACGTAGATAACATCATTAGCTTGCAATATATCCCCTAGTGTCACTTTTTTCTCATCCACTTTGCCGCCTTTTTGCCTGCTAACCACCAAACGTTTCCTCGAGCCTCGATCAGTTAACCCAGCGCCAACAGACAGCCCTTGCATTACTGTCATATTACGTCGAAGTCTATAAATGCCCGCAGACTTAACTTCACCGTAAATATAAAACTCTTCCATTCTTGGCACTAAGACTAAATCGCCAGCCTTTAATTCAATATTTTGGCTCAAATCACCCTGCTGGAATCTAAGCAAATCTACCTCTATTCTCTTTGCTTTACGACCAATCCCTCTCACAACAAGCAACACATCACCACCTTCAGCTGTAAGCCCACCAGCATTGGCCAGCATATCGACAACCGAGCTTGTACGCTCGATTGAATATTTCCCAGGTTTATTGACAAAACCTAAGACAGAAACCTGAGCACTTTGGTATTGCTCAATTAAAATAGACACTTGAGGGTTTTTTAGATAACCACCTTGCTTAAGGGAGCCCGATATTGCTCTTTCCGCCTCTACCTTGGTTAAACCAGCCAGTCTAATCTCACCTATCAAGGGGAACGTAACACTGCCCGAAGCGTCTATGCGTGAAACAGTGGTGAGATCTGGCTGCTGGAAAACAGTGATTTTAACCGTATCATCGATACCAAGGCGGTATTCCTTGGGTGTATCGGCAAATACAGTTACTCCCCAGAACACAAAAATCCCGATGAAAATAATTTGGTACCAAGTCCTCACAAGCCTCCCCTCTTAAACAATTAAAACAACACATCACCATCATATCGGAAAGGTAACAGACATTCTTTAACTGGCGATGAACAGAATATACAGCAAGAACACTTGCCAGCTCATTTCGTTCGCTGGCAATATGTTTTTAAGATACAAGGAAAACCCGCGAAGCCAAACAAATAGTAAAAAAACCAATTGGCCTATGCTATTTTCCTATGATTTAGATCGTGAAGCGGATCCCCGCACTAAGCTCAGTCTGGTCAAATTCACTATCATCAACATTTGAATCTCGGGTCTGATAACCCAAACCCAAGTTAAGCGTCAAAGCACGGCTCAGTTTATATGCTAAACGAGCACGCAGAGATAGCAGATCATCAGACCTGCCGCTATTAGTCAAGCCTCTAAAATCACGCTCCTCATAGCGAAGCTCCCCACGAAAAGTAAGCTTCGGAGAAATTTTCCATTGCGGCTCAACCGCTGCGCCTTCTGCGACAACAAGACTGGCAATCTCATCCACCAACGACGTTTGGCGAAATAATTTAAAATCTACATGCGTCTTACCACTGATGATGCGCCGGTATTCCACTTGCCCCGTTCCACCTGAAAAATCACCACTTGCTGCATTACTGGGATCTCGCTCGGTTCGTCCCAGCGACCCTGCGAAGCGTGACTTGCCTGTCACGTTCCAGCGAACAACGACACTATAGTTGCTTTCATCGAAATCGTTATTGACGAGACCATTATTATCAAACTCTGTCTCACTTTCTTGCAAACGAACACCAACAAAGGTTCTGGCTCGCGTCTGGAACAGAGCCTCTGCATAAATTGCAGTCGTATCTCGGTCAAGCTCAGGACGTTCGTCATAATCCACATCACGTGCATTACTGCCCAGCACTACAGTCCACCTTGGATGTACTGGAATTTTGGCACTACCATAAAAGTTTTGATCAACGATAGTATCGCGACTCGCGGACTGGAATTCGAAGAAATCCGTCAACCCTCGCTCATACTCATAACCCAAAGTGCCACTGGCACGGCTAGCGTAGGCCCATTGCCACTCGCCCTTCAACTCGCCGTTATTATTGTCAAGCTGATCAAAACGATTAAAGAGCGTCCGACGCAATTCAGCATCAACATTAAACTGCTGGCGGCTAACAGGAATTTTGACATTGGCACCCACACCAAAGGTGGTTTCTATGTCAGAGCGTGTTGTCGTACCACTTTGCGCCAAGGCCTCCGCACTGTTAGCTACACGAAATACATTATCGTCATACGTGGCATCGGTAAACACATAAACATCAAAATTCTCATCTGCTGCATTAACCGTAACAGAAGACAATATAGCTGCGCTAATGCACGTCAACCCTACCCAGTTATTCATAGTCACACTATCCAAGTTTTGTACGAAAATGCAAAAATTGCAAGCTATTACGCCCTGGGGCAATACGACAGAATTGCTGAGGAAATGCTCTCAGGGGGCGATTATTCATTAACCTAACCATCTATTGTTGCCTCACAAGCATCACGCAAGGCCACAATGTGCCTATCCATTTTTTCTTCCAACAATCGCACACGCTTTTCAAGTAATGTAATTCGCTTTACCGCCTCATCACTGGCGAGACCAACCTCGCTACTGTCTGATTTCGTAATCGCCGCATGCTTAGCTAACTTCGCATTACTACCTCGCGCAGCTTTTTTCAAGCTGCGCTTAGATGTGCGTGTCCGTTCTGAAGATGTGCCCTTGGTCTGCGATGAAGGCGCCTGTGAAGGCTCTATGGGGATAAACTCTTGATCTTGCTCATCATGAATATCGCCGCCAAACTGAGAGCCAGGGGTCTCTTGCTGTAATTCTTTAACCACCGTATCAACATGTTCAATATCGATAGCCAGCAACTCTTCTAGATAGCCAAAGAGCAGTAAGCGGTCGCACAGCTGATTAACTAAACGCGGCACACCACTCGTATATTTATAAACAGCAGCGTAGGCTTCATCGCTAATCACTGGGTCTGTGGTCCAGCCTACTAAGGTTAGGCGATGTTCAATATAGGCCTGAGTCTCGTCCTCTCCCAATGGGTTAAGATGATAAGCGGCAATCACGCGTTGGCGTAACTGCTCCATTTGAGGCGAGCGTAGCGTATCTTTGAAATCAGCTTGTCCTAATAAGAAACTCTGTAACAAAGTTTTACCAGATAATTGAAAGTTGGATAACATGCGTAATTCTTCTAACGAGCTCAGCGGCAGATTCTGCACTTCATCGATCACTAACAGCACGCGCTTGCCTTCGCGCGCGCGCGTAATCAAAAATGTTTCCAGGTTTTTAAGTAGAGTCGCCTTACCCAATCCCTCGTGCGCCAAACCGTAGGAAGCAGCCACCATACGTAACATGTCATCTGCACCGAGTTGCGTCGTCACCAACTGCGCTGCGATAATGTTTTCTTTAGCAAGACCAGCGAATAGATTACGCACAAGCATGGTTTTGCCTGTACCAACACCGCCGGTAATGACAATAAAACCCTCGCCCTGCGTCAGACCATACTGTAAATAGGACTGAGCACGCTTGTGGCCACGGCTACCGAAAAAAAACCGTGGGTCAGCGTTCAACGCAAAGGGCTTAGCTGATAAGTTATAAAACGACTCGTACATGGCTTACTTCTCTTTCTAGAGACTGACTGATTCTTTCTCGAAACGTTAATAATTCAGAGCGCAGAAAACCACTCGAGCATAGGCTCTGCTTGATTTCACTCTACTTTATACCATGCTTACCCATTAAATCATACAGTGTCGGCCGGCTAACACCCAACAACTCAGAGATTCTCGAAACATTCCCTTCACAGAGGCCAAATGCTTTGAGCAGGGCATCATACTCTACGCGGTCACGCATTTCTTTCAGATTAAGTGGTTGCGCATTGTCAACATTAGCCTCTATGCCAAGATCCTCCACAGCGATTTGAGCCCCCTCAGACATCAGTACACTGCGGCGCACAACATTCTCTAACTCACGCACATTGCCGGGCCAGGGGTAAGCAGAAATAACCTCCAAAGCCTCCTTAGAGAAACTCTTCGGTTTCGCTTTCTTACCAAGCTGCTGCTTACTGCGCACCATAATGGCTTTAGCCAGCAACACTGCATCAGCATCACGATCACGCAAAGGTGGAATATTAATAGTGATTTCACTAATTCGGTAATAAAGATCCTCACGAAATCGGTTGGCAGCAATTAACTCGCTAAGCTTTTGATGGGTTGCACAGACAACACGCACATCGAGCGGGATCTCTTTGCGTCCGCCAACACGCTCAATGCTACGCTCTTGCAAAAAACGCAACAATTTGACTTGCATCGAAAGCGATAAATCGCCAATTTCATCAAGAAATAGCGTGCCACCATTGGCGTACTCAATACGGCCAATATTTTGTCTGGTCGCACCCGTAAATGCGCCTTTCTCATAGCCGAATAGTTCGCTTTCCAACAGATTTTCAGGGATGGCCGCACAGTTAATCGCGACAAACCGCTCATTGCTACGATCACTTGTCTCATGCAGCGCGCGCGCAATCACTTCCTTGCCGGTACCACTCTCCCCTAGCAATAAGGTCGTCACATTCGCTTGGGCTATTTTCTCAATATCACGACACACCTTGAGCATTTTCGGGCTTGATCCAATCACACCGGGCAAGCGCATAGCATTGTGACGTTTAGCGAGTTTGCGATTTTCGCCCTCAAGCTCCGACACATGAAATGCACGCGCCACCATAATTGACAACAACTCAGGATCAATGGGCTTTTGATAAAAGTCATAAGCACCTTTGTTGACACACTCAAGCGCATTAGCACGATCATCATTACCCGTCACCACAATGACCTTGGTATGTGGTGCCAGCGCCAGCATTTCTTCTAAAGTAAGAATACCTTCGCTTGCACCGGCAGTATCCGGCGGCAAACCAAGATCCAATGTCACAACAACGGGCTCAAAACGACGTAACTGCGCAATGGCCTCTACGCGATTAGCAGCGAAGACAAGCTCGTATCCATCAAAGCTCCAGCGTAATTGCTTTTGGATGCCTTTTTCATCGTCGACAATAAGTAAATGCTGCTTAGTAACAGCCATACGGGTTCCTTATTTCAATACCATTAGTCTATTATCGGCAACCTGATGCTGAACTTGCTACCTTGCCCAGGCATACTCTCAACATTGATGCTGCCACCTAACGCTCTAACAATCTCACGACTTTGGTATACCCCGATGCCCATACCCGCATCACCTTTGGTCGAGTCAAAGGGTCTGAACAATCGCTCACGAATGAAATGTGTATCCATGCCACAGCCACTGTCTACCACGTCTACCAACGCATACTGACCATCGACGAGTAAACTTACCTTAACGTACCCCTTATCATCGCTTGCACCCCGAGGCTCGGTTTTGCCTCCCCTTGAGGGGGTACACGTAGCCTGTTGCGCATTCTCTACTATGTGACTGAACACTTCTTTTAATTTTTGGTGGTCCGCCATGACAAAAACACTTGCATCACCCACCAAGGTAGGTACTGGCTTTGCTGAAGACCTTTCTGTTGCCACTTCAGCCAGTAAAGTATGCAAGGCTACGCGTGCAGGTACCGCCGCACGCGGCGAGCGATCACGCAACTGAGCAAGCAAACGATGTCCCCGCCGCGACGCGCTCTCAACGGTAGCAAAGGTATCGGCAATAAATTCTGGGTTATGACGATGCCGCTCGGCATTTTTCGTGATCAACGCAAGCTGGCCGACCACATTTTTTAGGTCATGCACAACAAAGGCTGAAAGACGATTAAACGCATCGAACTCCTGCGCTTCTATCAATGCCTGCGTCGCTAATAACTGCGCAATATGCGTCGCGGCCTGACGACCCGCTGTTTTTAGCAAATCCCTATCTTCCCAATTAATGCCTCTGCGTATGGGTGAAGGTGATAAGACAACAAAGCCAAGTAAGCGAATATCCTGCATCAACGGCACCACCAACCACAGCTCCTCAGTTGATGCTAACCAAGACGGCAATACTAATCCGTCATAGAGTTCGGGCTCACGACTATATTCACTACACTCAATCACCCACTGTTTTTTTTCCAAAAAACGAACTAAATCACCACCAGCATACTCGATATTTTCGATCTCAATAATCTTGCCCCATCGAGCAACAGGCTCATAGTTTTCACCATATCGGTTCACCCAAAGTACGCCCCCTTGACTACCGACAATTTGCGCAACTGACTGGATAACACGCTCCAACATATGCGCACCGACACCACCTTTGGATAGCGTATGAATTAACCGTAACCATTCTTCACGATAGTCGTAACGATAGTTAAAAAGATGCTTGCTAAGGAAAACATGCACATGTGCGCGAACACGTATTGAAAAAAAACCTATTAACACTACGCTACAAACTAAGGCTAACAACAAATAAGCCAAGGCGTAGTCCATGCGTCCCGTGCCATCTATCCAGGCGCTATCACTATTCCGCAAAAACAACATAAGACAATAAATAGCCAATGCAACCAGCGCTGCGCCAACACCGTACATTACTGCGTCACGCGAAACGTAAACCTCACCCATCCACCTTGCGTTTCGACTCAACGAAGATTTCAATAACAGCACCGCCGTAACAGAATATAAAGCCACTATCAACAACCAATCGATACCCAACAAAGCACCAAGAGTTAGGTATTGCAAGCCAAATAAAACGTGATACAGCAGCAAAAAAATAACGGCCAAACAAAGTAATCGCGTATTGGCTCGACGCTCCCGTCGTCCACGTTCATTAATGCGCGAGACGATATAGAGACCGCTTAATGACATAAGCAAGATAATGACTGGGAACACATAGGCAATGTATTCATTACCAGGCAGTTGGTGTACATCCGTCTCATATAATAAGAAGAAAGTACCTAGTAGCAATGCGGCGCATTGGGCAAGAAAAATAACGCCAATAACAAGAACACGTTGATTGTAACTACGATGCTTAGCGTGCAACAACTTCAGTAAAAAGCTTACCCAAAGAAAAATCTGCAACAAGTGAGCAAAGCGAACCATCACCGCAAGCTCTGCGTTTGGTACTGAACTCGCGGCGTATAACCAAAGAGACGAAACCAAAGCTGCCGAAATCAGTAATATTCGATCAAGCTGCCCCTTCCAGCGCCAAAGCAACACTGCCGCCACAACCAAATAAGCGACAGCGACAATAATTAATAAAAAATCTTGTAATAAGACCATCAGATATTCACAATAAATCGCAGCTAAGAGGAACCAAACACTCATATAACTATCGGTATCTGAACACAGTGCTTTAAGCTATATAGAAAAGCATCACCGCTATCTCAATATTGCGCTTATAATGCCGCTAAAACTAGGCACCAGCATATCCAGCTGGTTCTCAAACTATTTTATAGACCACACACAACACAATGTATACGGAGTTCGCTTTTCAATGAAACTAACAATTTTTGGTAGTGGCTATGTGGGTCTAGTCACCGGCGCTTGTCTCGCTCAGGTAGGTAATGATGTGATTTGTGTCGATATCGACCAAGACAAGATTGATCGCCTCAATAAAGGTGACGTGCCCATCCATGAACCTGGCCTTGATGACATGATTGCCACCAACATGAAAAGTGGCCGTCTACGTTTTACTACCGATATTAAAGAAGGCGTTGATCACGGCCTGTTTCAATTTATTGCCGTTGGCACGCCACCTGATGAAGATGGCTCTGCCGACCTGCAATACGTTGTCGCTGTTGCCAACAGTATTGGCGAAAATATGGACGACTATCGCGTCGTTATCAATAAATCAACGGTTCCCGTTGGCACGGGCGACAAGGTTAGAGACGCGATAACTGCAGCGTTAGAAAAGCGCGGTGCGAATATTGAATTTGATATTGTTTCGAACCCAGAATTCCTCAAGGAAGGTGCTGCATTAAATGACTTCATGAAACCTGACCGTATCATTATTGGCACCGATAACCCACGCACTACCGAGTTACTCAGGGCGCTGTATGCGCCCTTTAACCGCCAGACAGAACGTTTGGTAGTCATGGACATTCGTTCAGCCGAATTAACCAAATATGCAGCAAACTCGCTCTTGGCCACCAAAATCAGTTTTATGAACGAACTGGCTAACGTTGCAGAAAAACTCGGTGCAGATATTGAGAAAGTGCGTATCGGTATTGGCTCTGACCCTCGAATTGGTTATCACTTTATCTATCCAGGCTGCGGTTACGGTGGCTCTTGTTTTCCTAAGGACGTGATGGCACTGGCACGTACTGCAGGTGAACATGACTATGATGCTGAATTACTCAACGCCGTAGAGTCCGTTAACAATCGCCAAAAACATCGCTTGTTTGAAAAAATCAGTAAGCATTTTTCCGGCGACCTAAAAGGCAAAACATTTGCCTTATGGGGTTTGGCCTTTAAGCCAAATACAGATGATATGCGTGCCGCACCCAGCCGCACGCTGATGGAAGCCTTATGGGCTGCCGGCGCCAAAGTGCAAGCATTTGACCCGGTTGCCATGGACGAATGTACAAGAATCTATGGCGACAAAGCAGGGCTGACACTCTGTGAGTCTCAGGGTGACACGCTTGCAGGTGCCGATGCATTGGTTATTGTCACCGAATGGAATGCCTTTCGTAGCCCTGATTTTGATAAAATCAAACAAGCACTCTCCTCGGCCGTAATCTTTGACGGCCGTAATCTTTATGAACCAAGTTTGATGGCTACACTAGGCATAGAATACTACGCCATTGGCCGCGGAAAAATTAATCGTAGTTAATAAAAAAGGGCGAGATAAACTCGCCCTTTTTCTTTTTTTCCCTTCTTATTAAGGGGTCTCAGATTATTTAACCTGCGGATCCAACTCGCCACTTTCGTAACGTTTCACCATATCTTCCAAGTTAATTGGCTTAATCTTGGACGCCTGGCCAGCACATCCAAACGCCTCGTAACGCGCACGACAAATATCACGCATTGCAATCGTTGACGCTTTTAAGAATTTACGTGGATCAAAGTTCTTCGGGTTTTCCGCTAAGTGCTTACGAACAGCACCGGTACTGGCCAAACGCAGATCGGTATCAATATTCACTTTACGCACGCCATGCTTGATGCCTTCTTGAATTTCTTCAACCGGCACACCATAGGTTTCACCGATATCACCACCGAATTCATGAATAATCGCCAACCAATCCTGCGGTACTGAAGACGAACCATGCATCACTAAATGGGTGCCAGGAATACGTTTGTGAATAGCTTTAATACGGTCAATGGCCAAAATGTCACCTGTTGGCGGACGCGTAAACTTATAGGCGCCGTGGCTGGTACCAATGGCAATCGCCAGAGCATCGACCTTGGTTTTCTTGACAAAGTCAGCGGCTTCGTCAGGATCAGTCAACAACTGATCGTGCGACAATACACCTTCTGCACCGGAGCCATCTTCTTCGCCAGCCATGCCGGTTTCAAGCGAACCTAGACAACCCAACTCACCTTCCACAGACACGCCTACAGCATGCGCCATGTCAGCAGTGCGGCCAGTGACCTCGCAGTTATATTCGTAGCTTGATGGTGTTTTCATATCAGCCATCAGCGAGCCATCCATCATCACAGATGAAAAACCTGACTGGATAGAGCGTGCACAAACCTCGGGGGACGCACCATGATCCTGATGAACACAAACTGGAATATCTGGCCATTGCTCAATCGCGGCATCCATCATGTGACGGAAAAAGGCAGCACCGGCATAAGAACGCGCACCGGCAGAGGCCTGAATAATAACCGGGCTATCAACTTCAGCCGCCGCTTCCATAATCGAATGTACTTGTTCCATATTATTAGCGTTATAAGCGGGTACGCCATAACCGTATTCTGCAGCATGATCCAGCAGCTGTCGCAGTGAAATTAAAGCCATAAGAGTATCCTCACACGTTATCAACCTGAGCTCTGCTCAGAAATAGTAAAACCAAAAAACAGCAATCGTTATCGAGTTCCAATCGACCAAAAAGTCCCCACATCGAAGCCTAGCCCAATCCGAGTGTGCCACATACTAAACCACCCTCGAATTAGTCAACGAAGAGGACAGTCGATTTACTTGGCATCATCTTCCTCGCCGACACAGACAATGGTCATTGCGTTAGTGCCACCCATTAGACCCATGCGATCGCCTTTGGTAATCAACACTAAATCGCCGTTACGCACGGCGCCACGGCGAACCAACTCATCCACAGCCTCACGGTTCATGCCATGATGCTCCCCCGCGCTCATATCAAAACTGGTCGGATAAACACCTCGATACAACGTCATCAGCCGACGCGTATTAACATGTGGTGATAAGGCATAGATCGGAATTCCCGAACTAATCCGCGACATCCACAGCGCCGTTGCACCTGACTCGGTCAATGCCGCAATGGCCTTAATATTGGCATGGTTAGCAATATACATCGCGGCCATTGCGATGGATTCATCCACTCGATCAAAGCGCGAGTCAATACGGTGCGTTGATCGCATTGCGCTACGCTGGCTTTCCGCGCCCAGACAAACGCGATTTACTGCAGCAATCACCGCAGCGGGATTCTTGCCCGTCGCGGTCTCTGCTGACAACATTACCGCATCGGTGCCATCCATCACTGCATTGGCCACATCAAAGACTTCTGCGCGCGTTGGCATCGCACTATCTATCATCGACTCCATCATTTGTGTTGCCGTGATCACCGTACGATTGGCAGTACGTGCCCGCGCTATCAAATCTTTTTGCACGCCGGGTAATTCAGCATCACCAATTTCAACGCCCAAATCACCACGCGCGATCATAATCGCATCAGCAGCTTCTATAATCTCATCAATACACTGCAATGCTTCAGCACGTTCAATCTTAGCCACAATAGCGCCATGGCCACCAGCAGCGCGCAGTAATGCACGCGCCTCATGGATATCGTCGGCAGTACGTGGAAACGAGACAGCAAGATAGTCGGCCTCAATTTTCGCTGCTGTAATCACGTCAGCACGATCCTTTTCAGTCAACGCTTCCGCCGACAAGCCACCACCTTGTAGATTGATACCCTTGCTGTTGGTTAAACGACCACCTATGACAACTTTGCATCGAATCTCAGCCCCTTCAACACTGTCTATCCAAAGAGTAAGACGACCATCGTCTAACAGTAAGGTATCGCCACGTTTGACATCATCAACCAATGACGCATAGGTTATCCCAACACGCTCAACCGTTCCGGCATTGGCATCAAGTACACCATCCAGCACAAAGTCATCACCTTCAGCGAGATCAACACCACCATCGGCAAAACGCTGAATACGAATCTTTGGCCCCTGTAAATCAGCCAGCACCCCGACCTGACGGCCATGAGCCGCAGCGCGATTACGTACATTTTCTGCGCGCTTAATATGGTCTTCCGCATCACCGTGAGAGAAATTCAGGCGCACTACGTCAACACCTGCTTCTAAGATCTGGTCAAGAACTGCGGGGTCATCGGTTGCAGGCCCTAGTGTGGCCAATATTTTTGTGCGTCTAGGCATGTCGACTCATTTTATTATTAAAGATATAACAAACATTTAAAAGCGTTTACTCATTAATCTGCTGAGCGTTACACCCCGAGGGCACGTTGCTCAAGAATTTCAACCGCTGGCAATTTTTTACCTTCTAAGAACTCCAGAAAAGCACCACCACCCGTTGATATATAAGAGACCTTATCAGTAATACCGTATTTTGCGACAGCAGCCAGGGTATCCCCACCACCAGCAATAGAAAACGCATCACTGTCAGCAATCGCCATAGCTAAAGCCTTGGTTCCTTCACCAAACTGGTCGAATTCAAATACACCAATCGGGCCGTTCCAAACAATCGTTCCCGCTTTTTTCAAAATATCGGCAAAGGCTTCAGAAGTCTTGGGGCCAACATCAAAGATCATATCATCGTCAGCAGTTTCTTTGGCGCACTTCAACGTCGCCGCCGCATTTTCTGAGAACTCTTTAGCACAAACCACATCGCTGGGTATTGGAATATCGCCGCCACGCGCTTTAGCCTCAGCAGACAGCTCTTTAGCCACATCAATCAGGTCATGCTCACACAAGGACTTGCCCACGCAATGACCCGCAGCAGCAATAAATGTGTTAGCAATACCACCGCCAACAATGAGTTGGTCAACCACTTTTGATAATGATTTCAACACTGTCAACTTCGTTGAAACCTTAGAGCCACCAACAATGGCGACCATTGGCCGCGCTGGGTTATCTAACGCTTTACCTAAGGCTTCCAGCTCATTGGCAAGCAGAGGGCCTGCGCAGGCAACCGGAGCATATTTAGCCACACCATGAGTCGACGCTTGAGCACGGTGGGCTGTACCAAAGGCATCCATGACAAAGATATCGCATAGTGCCGCCATCTTTTGCGACAATGCATCATCGTTGACTTTTTCACCTTTATTGAAGCGCACATTCTCACACAACACGACTTCGCCTGCGGCAACGTCTGCACCGTCAAGCCAATCCTTAACAAGACGCACGGGGATATCACAATTATCGGTGATATATTGAGCCACAGGAGCCAACGAAGCCGCTGCATCAAATTCGCCTTCGGTTGGGCGACCTAAATGAGATATTAACATCACACAGGCACCAGCATCACGTGCTTGTCTAATCGTTGCCAACGAGGCACGAATACGCGTATCGTCGGCAATCTTGCCGTCTTTTAACGGCACATTCAAATCTTGGCGAATCAGCACACGCTTCCCCGCCAAATCCATATCTATCATCTTCAAGACTGACATAAAAGCACCTCTATTAATTGCTTATGGTCTCTGGCTTACAAACGAGCCCAGGATCACCAACAGTAGGCAGGCTTGTGGCCTGTTAAGCAATGATAACGCCGAGCCTGGATCGTTTGTAAGCCCCGTAGGGCGTAATCTGAAGCGCGCGTCTGCTGCGTTACACCCCAAAGGGTTCACTTCAATACCCCCTTGAGGGGTACACTTCCTGCCGGGCGCAATCCTTGATAAGGCTACGTGCCCCCACGCTTTCGCGGGGGCAGGCTCTCGGGGTGCAACCAGCCTTGCCAGCAGATTGCGCCCTGAGTAGTACGCCAATAGCGTACTACGAGGAAGTACTCTTGGGGTGCGCCTTGCATCTGCACGCTTCAGATCACGCAGAGGCCATAAGCACACATAGAGATGCCCTTAACTCCAGAAACAGCGGTGACCGCAAAAGCGACCACCCAAAGAAACATCAAATACTAAAACTATTTAACATTCACCCTAGGAGGCTATCCAAGAATGAGAGTCGTCGCGAGGCAGAGACATTTTAGTGCAGATTTTTCGATCGTTTGAGGTGAATAGCCGTAGCTATTCGCCGAAAAGGATCGGAAAATATGTGCAAAATAGCTCTGCCACAGCAGACTTTTCATTCTCGGACAGCCTCCTAGGCATTCATAAGCGCGACGGTGGTATCAAGCATGCGGTTTGAGAAGCCCCACTCGTTGTCATACCAGGCACAAACCTTAATCAATTTACTGGCAATCACCTTGGTCAAGGTCGCATCATAAGTCGAAGACGCTGGATCATGGTTAAAATCAATCGATACCATGGGTCCGTCACTGTAATTCAAAATACCTTTCAACTCGCCTTCAGACGCTTCTTTCAAAATCACATCAATGGCTTCTTTGCTCGTTGGCTTCTTAGGCACGAAGGTCAAGTCAACAATAGAAACATTGGCTGTCGGCACACGCATGGCAAAACCGTCTAGCTTGCCGTTCAATTCAGGCATGACTAAGCCCACAGCTGCTGCGGCACCGGTCTTGGTAGGAATTTGCGATAAGGTGGCAGAACGCGCGCGACGCAAATCTGAGTGATAGACGTCTGTTAAAACCTGATCATTGGTGTAAGAATGAATCGTGGTCATCAAACCATGTTCAATACCGATACGGTCATGGATAGGTTTGATTAAAGGCGCCAAACAGTTGGTGGTACAGGACGCATTAGAAATAACCGTATCACTGGCTTTTAAAATCTTGTGGTTAACACCGTAAACAATCGTTGCATCCACATCGCCACCACCTGGCGCAGAAATAATCACTTTCTTGGCGCCAGCCTGCAAGTGAGCAGACGCTTTCGCTTTGTTAGCAAAAAAACCGGTGCATTCATGCACCACATCAACACCCAACTCAGCCCAAGGCAATTTGGATGGATCACGCTCGGCAAATACGCGAATACGATCACCATTGACAACCATAGTGTCGCCATCAACAGAAACGTCAGCATTAAATTTACCGTGCACAGAATCGTATTTAGTCAAGTGGGCATTAGTATTACTGTCGCCCAAATCGTTAATTGCAACGATCTCAATTTCATCACTACGACCTGACTCATAAAGGGCACGTAAAACGTTACGACCAATACGGCCATAGCCGTTGATTGCTACTTTAATGCTCATATCATCTCCCTAATAGTTTTAACAAAATAACGTTTGGCTAGCCGCGTTGCTCCAGAAGCCTGTCAGGCTTAGGTGAGCGTAACGAGAAAAAGCCATTTTGAGTCCGACAGGCTCCTAAGCCAACACATCGTTGACTGCGGCAACAACGTTGTCAACGGTAAAACCAAAATGCTTAAACAAATCACCCGCAGGCGCAGACTCACCAAAGCTGGTCATACCAATCACTTTCCCGCCAAAACCGACATAGCCTTTCCAAATATGGGTAACACCAGCTTCAACCGCAACACGAGCAGTCACCGCGCTTGGTAATACTGATTCTTTATAGGCGGCATCTTGCGCTTCAAAAATTTCCAGGCACGGAATCGATACCACACGGATATTCTTTCCTGTCAATGCCTTGGCGGCTTCCACTGCCAGTTCAACCTCCGAACCGGTAGCAATAATGATCGCATCCGGACTGGCAGCGCCATCCAACAATACATAACCGCCTTTTTCGATATTGGCAATCTGTGCATTGCTACGCGACTGATGCGGCAAACCTTGACGTGAAAACACCAGGGTACTTGGCTGATTTTTACTCTCAATCGCCACTTTCCAACTCACGGCAGACTCGACTGCATCACACGGACGCCAGACATGCATGCCAGGAATAATACGCAATGAGCTGACATGCTCAACCGGCTGGTGAGTCGGGCCATCTTCACCCAAACCAATCGAGTCATGGGTAAAAACAAAGATACTTTGAATCTTCATCAACGCTGCCATGCGTATGGCATTGCGAGCATAGTCAGAAAAAACGAGGAACGTAGCACCGTAGGGAATAAACCCACCGTGAATGACGATACCATTCATAATGGCTGACATGGCAAACTCACGCACGCCATAGTGAATATAGTTAGCGTCACCATCGGCTGTCGCTGTCATGCTCTTCGAGCCTGACCACATGGTCAAATTAGAAGGTGCCAGGTCAGCTGAGCCGCCTAGCAACTCTGGCAACATTGGCGCAAACGCTTCAATCGCTTTTTGTGAAGCCTGGCGGGTCGCAATTTTCTCGGCTTTAGCGTTAACGTCGCTGACATAAGCCGCCGCTTTATCTGTCCAATCAGCTGGCAATTGCCCAGCCATACGCCGTTTATATTCATCTGCCAGCTCAGGATAAGCATTTTCATACTTGGAAAACTGAAAATTCCAGTCTTCTTCTAAACCAGCACCCGTTTTCTTGCCATCCCAGCCTGCGTAAATATCATCAGGGATCTCAAACGGTGCATGTGGCCAGCCGATATTTTTGCGCGTCAGCGCAATTTCTTCATCACCCAAGGCCGCACCATGACACTCATGACCACCCGCTTTATTGGGTGAACCCTGGCCAATCACGGTCTTACAACAAATCATCGTTGGCCTATTCGGCTCAGCACGCGCATTACGGATCGCCATGTGCAACGCATCGGGATCATGGCCATCAACTTCGGCAATAACATGCCAACCGTAGGCCTCAAAACGCTTGACTGAGTCATCGGTAAACCAACCTTCGACATCGCCATCAATCGAGATACCGTTGTCATCATAAAAAGCAATCAGCTTGCCTAGACCCAAGGTGCCCGCTAGTGAACAAGCCTCATGCGAGATGCCTTCCATTAGGCAACCATCACCTAGAAAAACATAGGTAAAGTGGTCAACGATCTTATAAGAGTCGGTATTAAACCGCGCTGCCATTACTTTTTCGGCAATGGCCATACCAACAGCGTTAGTCAAACCCTGACCCAACGGTCCAGTCGTGGTTTCAACGCCGTCTGTATAGCCGTATTCAGGGTGGCCGGGTGTTTTCGAATGCATTTGACGAAACTGCTTAAGCTCGTCAATAGGCAGATCATAGCCAGCCAGGTGTAATAGCGAATAATGCAACATGGAGCCATGACCATTCGATAAAATAAAGCGGTCACGGTTATCCCAATGAGGGTTAGCTGGATTGTGGCGCAAATAATCATTCCACAACACTTCAGCGATATCTGCCATTCCCATGGGCATCCCAGGGTGTCCAGAATTCGCTTTTTGTACGGCATCCATGCTCAATGCACGAATCGCATTGGCCAAGTCAGTCCGAGAGGGCATCGATCTCTCCTAAAAATAGCTATAAAAATTCAAAAATTCGTTGTCATAGACTGTCGAGCGACATTTACCAGCACAGTACGTCATCGCACTGAAAAACTTGCAGCATGTACTTCGACAGTTCACTGTCAAACCAACGGTGCCAGGAAAGTCTCTATAGTTTCAAAGACCTCTTCACAGCCCCAGACAGCACCTTAATGTTTCTAGGCATTGCTGACCCCCGGCGGCCAGGTAACAAACTGTTTCGGCAGATCGCGGGGCGGCCTATTATACTGGAACTTGCAAAAAGCTCCAGCACGATAAAAAATACCTCTTTGCAAAGCATATATGCAGGTAATGCTAGCCCAGCGGTATAGAACGCTCTAGAATGCGCTGCCTAGAAGGGATCAACCAAGCTAAAGGTTCCATTCTTAAACATCTGAAACAGTGTTTAACGATGCAGGTTAGATGCCTTAACATGCCTAAAACTACATAGGAGCACGTCACGCATGTCGCACAACACGCTTTTTACCTCTGAGTCAGTCTCTGAGGGCCATCCCGATAAAATCGCCGACCAAATCTCGGATGCCGTGTTAGACGCATTGCTAAGCCAGGATCCCGCTGCACGCGTTGCCTGCGAGACTCTGGTAAAAACCGGCATGGTCTTGATTGCTGGCGAAATCACCACCAACGCCTGGGTTGACCTGGAAAAGATCGTACGCACCACAGTAAAAGAAATTGGCTATAACAGTTCAGAAATGGGCTTTGACTGGGAATCTTGCGCAATATTGAATGGTATCGGCAAACAATCCCCCGATATTGCCATGGGAGTTGACGAGGACGAAGATGGCGAGCAAGGTGCCGGCGACCAAGGTCTGATGTTTGGCTATGCTAGCAATGAGACGGATGTCTTGATGCCAGCGCCCATTACGTATGCTCACCGCCTAGTTAGACGTCAGGCTGAGGTGAGAAAAAACGGCACGCTACCTTGGCTACGTCCCGACGCCAAAAGCCAGCTCACGTTCCGTTACGAAAACAATACGCCTGTTGGCATTGATGCCGTTGTGCTGTCAACACAGCACAACCCTGAAATCGACAACGACACACTGCGTGAGGCGGTGATGGAAGAAATTATCAAACCCATTCTACCCGCCAAATGGTTGAGCAAAACCACTAAAATTCATATTAATCCAACCGGTCGCTTCGTTATTGGTGGCCCGGTTGGTGACTGCGGACTGACTGGCCGCAAGATCATTGTTGACACCTATGGTGGTATGGCACGGCATGGCGGTGGTGCTTTTTCTGGTAAAGACCCTAGTAAAGTCGACCGTTCGGCTGCCTATGCCGGTCGTTATGTAGCGAAAAACATTGTTGCAGCTGGCCTGGCTGATCGCTGTGAAATCCAGATTTCCTACGCTATCGGTGTTGCCGAACCCACCTCGATCAGTATCGACACCTTCGGCAGCGGTAAAATAAGCGATGAAAAAATTATTGCGCTGGTAGGCCAGCATTTCGATTTACGTCCGCGCGGCCTGATAAAAATGCTCGACCTGCTCAAGCCTATTTATACCGCTACGGCCAGCTACGGCCATTTTGGTCGCGAAGAAGCGGGCTTTTCCTGGGAAAAGACCGACAAGGCTGATGCACTAAAAGACGCTGCGGGCATCAGCAGCTAAACTAACACCAACTATACCGAAACATTCTCACCATCCTCACATGGAGATACATTAAATGAGTCTTGCCGCACCAATAGAAAACCTAAGTCCTGATTACAAAGTCGCTGATATGTCACTGGCAGATTGGGGTCGTAAAGAAATCAATATCGCTGAAAGCGAAATGCCTGGTTTAATGGCGCTACGTAAAGAATACAGTGGTGAAAAACCACTAAAAGGCGCACGTATCGCTGGCTGCCTACACATGACCATTCAAACCGCCGTACTCATTGAGACCCTGCTTGATCTGGGCGCAGAAGTGCGCTGGTCTTCATGTAATATTTTTTCTACCCAGGATCATGCTGCCGCGGCCATTGCGGCGGCCGACATTCCCGTTTTTGCCTGGAAAGGCGAGACCGACGAGGAATTCTGGTGGTGTATAGAACAAACTATTTTTGGTCCCGACAATTGGCGACCCAATTTGATCCTCGATGACGGCGGTGACCTTACCATCCTCATGCATGAGAAATACAGCGAACTGCTCAACGATGTCAAAGGCCTATCTGAAGAAACCACCACTGGCGTTCACCGCCTCTATAATATGATGCGTGATGGCGAACTGAAAGTGCCCGCCTTTAATGTCAATGACTCCGTCACTAAATCCAAATTCGATAATCTCTATGGCTGCCGCGAATCACTCGTCGATAGCATTAAACGCGCAACCGATGTCATGATCGCCGGTAAAGTTGCCGTGGTTTTAGGTTACGGCGATGTCGGCAAGGGCAGTGCGCAGTCGCTACGCGGCCTCGGCGCCACTGTCTGGATTACCGAAATCGACCCTATCTGTGCACTACAAGCGGCAATGGAAGGCTATCGTGTCGTGACAATGAATGAAGCTTGTTCGCAAGCCAATATCTTTGTCACCACCACCGGTAACGTTGACATCATTACCCATGAACACATGAAACAAATGAAAGATCAGGCTATTGTTTGCAATATTGGCCATTTTGATTCTGAAATTGCCGTCGCCTCATTGAAACAATACACATGGGAAAACATCAAACCCCAGGTCGACCATATTATCTTCCCTGACGGCAAACGCATTATTTTATTGGCTGAGGGGCGCTTAGTGAACCTTGGCTGCGGCACCGGCCACCCAAGCTTTGTTATGTCCAACTCGTTCACTAACCAGGTGCTAGCGCAGATTGAACTGTGGAACAACACCGATAATTACGAAAACAAAGTCTATGTCTTGCCGAAGAAGCTGGATGAGAAAGTCGCACGCCTGCACCTAAAACAAGTTGGCGCAAACCTCACCGAACTCACCGATGAACAGGCCAAATATATTGACGTAGACAAAGACGGCCCGTATAAACCAGAGCATTATCGTTATTAAAATTAGAGTAGAGATATAACGTGGAAAACGATCAACGCACTATTAGCTTCGAATTTTTTCCACCGAAAAATGCGCAAGCCGCCGAACGGCTTGCGCAAACCAGTGCAACCCTGGCAGAGTTAGCCCCTGAGTTCTTCTCGGTCACCTTTGGTGCTGGCGGTAGCACCCGCGACAATACCCTTGAATGCGTATCAAACATTAGCAGCGCCACTGGCATTGATGTAGCCCCTCACCTCTCTTGTATTGGTTCAACCGAAAGCAGTATTCGCGAGCTCTTGGAGGTATATCAAAGTAAAGGGGTAAAACGTATCGTCGCGCTACGTGGTGATATGCCCTCAGGCATGCGTGACCCAGGCGAGTTCAATTATGCCAATGAGTTAGTCGAATTCATCCGCAAAACAACCGACGATCATTTCCATATCGAAGTCGCTGCCTATCCTGAGTTCCATCCGCAAGCACGCTCTGCTCAAGAGGATATAGTCAACTTTAAACGCAAAGTTGATGCGGGTGCTGACAGTGCTTTAACACAATATTTTTTCAATGCCGATGCCTATTTTCGCTTGCTCGACGATTGCAGTGCAGCAAACATTAACATTCCTATCGTACCTGGCATTATGCCGATTACTAACTACACACAGTTAGCGCGATTTTCCGACGCTTGCGGCGCTGAAATTCCGCGCTGGATACGTCGCCGCCTTGAAGGCTTTGGCGATGACATGGAATCGCTGCGCGATTTCGGCACCGATATCATCACCGAGCTCTGCGCCACACTGCTTGAAGGCGATGCGCCAGGGCTACATTTTTATACTATGAATCAAACCAAAGCAACGCTGGCGATCTGGCGACAACTGCAAGGTTAACGCTAAGGAAGCTCTTGCAACACATCACTCCCGTGACCAAGCACAGACTTTATATCGCGACCGGGCTTAGCAGCAATTCAACGACATCGTTAGACACCCCAACCGCACATTACGTACTCAATGTTTTGCGCCTGCGTAATGGCTGCGAAATTGAGGCCTTTGATGGCAAAGGCCATTGTTACCATTCAATACTACGTGTCAGCGGCAAACGTAGCGCGCAATTAAAAACAGGCAACGAAATTACCACTAACCGTGAATCGCCACTACATATCGAATTATTACAAGTTTTATCGCGTGGCGAAAAAATGGATTGGGTCATTCAAAAAGCCGTTGAGCTAGGCGT
>CAYUKF010000001.1:0-7574 GCA_964445215.1 uncultured Thiotrichales bacterium | reverse complement strand
TCGATAGCAGACGCAGCTTCAAATCGCTGTTTATTATGATGAGCTTCATCACGTGGCTGCTGTGCTAATCGGCTGGCATAGCTAACTTGACCTTTTTGCAACCAAACTCGGCCGCCTGATGCAAGAACTTTCTGGCAACCCTTGGTGCCATCTTCGCCAATAGCGCTGAATACGATGACATTGGCATTGACACCATATCGCTCAGCGAGCACTGTCATCATTTGATCGTAGGCACGTTCGTGCAGCGAAATCGTATCAGGTAGTAATGTATTTTTATTATCAATAACAAAGCAACTACCATCTGCAACTAATATTAGGGTTCCATCACATAGCACGGTAGGCTTATTCATTACTGATATCGAATAATCAGTATATTGCTCTAGATGGTTCACCAATACCTTAATATGCTCTTTAGCCACGCGCTGCGTCACAATAAAACTGATGGGCAAGCCTGAAGACAGCGTGCTAAAAAACTCTCGTAATGCTTCAGGCCCACCAAGCGAACTATTCAACAACCAAACATTGCCTGACATAATGGATACATCTGCTATATCACTATCGCTTTTAATCGCTGGCTCTCTTACGCCATCGTCGCCAACCACTTTATCGAGTGGCTTTATATCAATATGAAGTTCAACTTTTCTTAGCAGATCCGTTAATTTGATATGCAGGTGTTGCTGCCAATCTTGATCGTGAGAAGAATCGCTAAAGAGAACAGGGCGCACTTCGGCGCTAACAAGTTCATTGAGATGCTGTAATTGACTATTATTAGCGCCATCAAGATCAACCACTAGCGCACTGGCACCTTCAAACAGCCCCGTTACAATCTGATCATGAGCCAATACAACGCTTTGACTGATTGTCCAGCCACAACTTTCTAGCGGCTCAGACAAGCGCTGAATCGCTTCTGGTTTGCATACCAGCAACCCTAATTTCTTCCCGATTTGTGTTGACATAAAGGCATTAAACGTTAGATCTACGCACCAAACATCGACATATCAAGCATGAACTTGAGGGCTAACTTGTCAGAGTTAGCTAAAGCGTGCTCACAGACCCCTGCCAGCACTACTTATCTGTCAGATGCTTGATTACATCATAAAGTTCTTGATCTCGATACGGCTTGTTCAACCAAGCGGCAATACCATGACGTTGCACTTGCTCCTCATCACGGTCGCTAGCACTGATAAGCACAACGGGTAAAACATCGTATTGTGGTTGTTGTCGCAAACTATCAATCAGCTGAAATCCATCCATCTGTGGCAATTGCAGGTCAGTCAGCAATAAATCAATATGCACCTCATTAGCAATGGCTAATGCCTCTTCTGCGGTTTTTGCCACAACGACATGGTAGCCGTGATTATGTAATAGTTTTTCACAATAACGGCGCGTAGTAAGCGAATCATCAACCACTAATATCCTTTTCACTGCTAATATTTTGTGCTGACCAAATAACGACTGCGTGGCGTTTTCACCATCGCGACTAACATACGATTGAGAGACAAGGCACAGAAAAAAATCAGGATTAAGTACCGGCACTAAGACGCCCTCTTCAAGTAAACCGATACCCGCCAGGTAAGCCGCCTGAGATAACTGCGGGCCAACAGGGTCAATGACAATACTCTCATGACCTTCAACCGTATCGACGAGCAAAGCAAGTTGAGCATCCCCATCATCAAACAACAATGCTCTTGACTGACCACTATACGACCGTGCTTCAACGTGCTCCCCCTCTACGTGCCCTTGGGGTGCAAGGGGGGACAAAACCGAGCCTCGGGGTGCAGTGTGCGCCTGAGGGGCAATCATAAATAGCTCCTGGAGCGTCACACATTCATAAGTTTTTTCAGCAACCGTTAACGGTTTATCGGCTTGCCCCTTATTAATAGCGGTTGAGTCGATCTGCCCGGGCAAGGCAAATCGTTGACCTGCTACCGTTACGATTGTTGCCGGAATCAAGCCCGCAGAATACGGCAAACAAAGCGTAAAACAGGTTCCTTGGCTCAACTCGCTAGCGACTGAAACTGTTCCATGCAACTGCTCTATTGTGGTTTTAACGGCATTGAGACCGACACCACGTCCAGACACTTGTGTCACTAGCGGTTTAGTTGAAATAGCTGGATTAAATAGTAACTCAAGCGCTTTTTCTTCACTAAAGTCTTCGTCTTGATCAATCAGCTGTTCAGCCAAAGCGCAACGCCAAACCGCGCGCGTATCAATGCCCGCACCATCATCCGTTACCGTAACTGCAATACCTCGTGCATTCACTGTACAAGCAATAAGAATCGATGCCCTTGCAGGCTTGCCTGCATTCACTCGCAACGCTGCTGACTCGATGCCATGATCAACCGCATTACGCAGCAAATGGCCAAGCGCCGCAGAAACACAACTTAAGACAGTGCGATCAAACTTTATAGCGCGATCATCAATGACTAATACAACGTTCTTTTCAAGCTGCATCGCGGTCTGCTCAACAAGGCGTTGATAAGCGCTCGCGTTAGTATCCAGACCAACCATCCGCGTATCTACCAACGTCTGGCGCATTAATCCTGTTGCATCTGAAATGCTATCAATGCGCGTTTCAATATTGCCAACATGACCTAGCACTTGATTCGTGGCCAGGCGTAGATCACTGACAGCTTCAGCCAAACGCACTTTTTGCACTCCAAGGGCTTGCCCCCGCGAAAGCGTGGGGGCACCTTGACCTGATGCCGCCGTATTATACCCCAGGGCCTGCCCCGTGCTTGACACGGGGGCACTCTCTACTGAAACCCCTTCGGGCTTCCTGCACTCATGTCTGCCTTCGGCATTCACCTTGTCATCAAGCTCAGCAGATAAGCGATGAATCGTCGCATCGAGCTCTGCCACAACCACCATGGCCTTAGCAACATCATTAAACAACTGCGCTTGGCCAACTAATTGCTCAACATTAAGCTGCAACAATCGTTGCAAGTGATTGTTATTGTCCTGTGCGTGAGCCATTACATCCAGCGCAAACTGATCTGGTATTTCAGCCTGAATTTGATCGGGTGGAAGTGCTCCCTGTAAAGACTTGCCTAGTTGGGGCTGAATCATAAGCATGCGTGACATACTGGCCATTGATTGCTGAAACAACTCCATCAGAGCGATTGATGCTGGCAATGCCCCAGCTTGAATCGAAGCCAACATCGATTCAAGACCATGACATAAGTGACCCATATCACGATACCCTGCCAGGTGTGAGCTGCCCTTAAGAGTATGTAATAAACGCTGTATCGCCAGTATAGGTGCGTCCTGCTCATCACTACCGCGCCATACCTTCATTTGCGTATTAAGCTCGCCCAGCAAGCTCGATGCCTCATGGATAAAACTGTTGATGATGTCACGATCTACAGCATCACTCGAGACCTGGTCTGCTATTTCACTCGTTATCTCAGCGTTGCCATCAGCGATAATAGCTTCATCAGCAAACTCATTCACCGCAATTGGCTCAGCCCTATCATCTACTTGGTCACTTACCTCGCCAGGCGGTGAATAGTCTATTGGCGCTAATTCAGTTTGATCAAACCCTAATTCAGCAAGCCGCGCCTCAGCTAATTGCAATAGCTCATCAATATTCAGCGACACCGCAGCATTCATCTGTGTTGCTTCATCTAAAAAATACGCTAAAGCAGCAATCGCTTCAGCAAACACCATATAATGATCATTACCAGGAACATCTTGATTATCACAAGTTTGCGATCCTTGCCCTTGCAATTCAACCAGGTAGTGTTGCGCCTGCAAACAAATCTTTGCCTGTCTGTCCAGGCCAATCAATTCAAAACAACGCATAACGCGATAACATGTGTCGTAGGCGCTAACCAGCACGTCAGTATTAAATTTGTCAGCCAACCACAACTCTAATGAGCGTTCCATCAGCGCCAATTCATGGCGACATTCAACCAGCGCTTGGCGTGTTGAGTCACCTTTGATAACTAATAGCTCAGGGTCACCCCACGCTTTCGCGGAGCCTGCCCTGTGCTCGACACGGGGGGCAGGCTCTGGAGGCGCATCAACTGCCCGACCTACAGTATCTTCACTACTGTCAATTTCGCGACCACGACCACTGCGACGATCGCGTAAACCATAGCGACCTAAAATGCCTATTACACGTTCACTATGCTGATAGGAATTAGCCGCAATGTGATGTAGCGCGTCTTTGGTAAGCGCTGTTGGTACATAAGCTGTATCTGCACCAGCTAACTGGCGTATATAACGTTCGACATGCGCTAACAATAACCGTACAGACTGACCTACCTGCGAACAACCACGCTGTGAATCAATCAACGCAGCAATCACTTCAAAAAATTGAATATGGGGACGTTCGACTGCAGCAAGCCTTAAACTATCAGTAATCGCTACTAAGATGTTAATCGAATCTAGATTTTGGCAATCTTTATACCATGCTAGTAACGCCGCTTGAAATTGATGTGCCTTGTTTTTAGCCACCACCACAAATTTATCGGTACTTGCATCGAGATTTTGGTTTGCTGGCACCACCTCAAGGTCAATAGTGTAAATTTCATTGGCAGAGACCGCCTGCTCGCCTCGCTCTGTCCGCAATATATTGATCACTGACAAAAGACGATAACTAGCAGCGGCACTTAATGCCTCTTGCTGCCACGTGCCCTCTCTCAAGGGGGGGCAAAATCGAGCCTCGGAGCACACTGCCGTTTCTAAATCAGACAGCGCATTAGAAATCAATATCAAGAGTGTACTTTTATCAAGGCCTTCCTTGCTTACGGCAACAGAAAAAACTTCGCCAATTTCTTTGGCCAACAATGCTGTCGCCCGATTTGACAACATACTAAGCGCACCACTAACGCGTTTTAATTCAAGTGCAAAATACTCTATCTCGTTGACAGACGATGATTCTTTTTTCTCATCAACAAGCTTTCGACCATCAGCAATAATTTGAAGTAATTGTTTGCCAACAACATGGCCGGCCGTCGAGAAAGTTTTACGCGCAGCACTCACTGTTTTTTTCCTTTATCAAGCGCATCGCCAGCATCTGGTTTTTTTAACGTTGCAAGCTGTTCAGTTACCAGCTTATTTAGCTGCTTTATACCGACATCACTGTCTACCGCTGCTACTGACAAACGCTGATTGTCATCTTGCAATTCATCCAAAATTAATGCTATCACTTCAGTATGCCGCGCCTGCTCTCTATCAGCATCAGCAATAGTCCGAGTAAATTCAGATGATCCTTGATCAATCTTATTGACATCGTCGATTGCGCTAGACTGAAGGTGCTCAAAGACGCCTGTTATGTCTTCAACACGATTCATTTTCTGTAGCAGAGGATCCGTGGCCAACGTCATATCGTTAAGTAATTGTGCAACATCATTTGCTTGCCCATGATAACGTCGAGTTAATGATTGTAATTGTTCAATTGCTCGTCGCAGCACTCTATCGCTGCCAGACCTACTTGCAAGCGTAGAGCTCAGATCAATCACCTCAAGATTAATACGTTGTGACAACTCAACTAATGAACGCAAACGATCATCGATATGCTGGTGTAGCTGTCGTACTGCATGCACAGTAACTTCCATTGGTTGACCATCATCCACTTTTAATAATTGCTGTTTCGCTTCGTCAATCTGTTTTAACAAAAGCTGCAACTGTGCTTGTGTCTGTATAATCTGACTTGCCAGCGCTGTCGAGCCTGACATTTGCCCCGACACCACATTGTTAAACTCAGCACTTAAGCGTGCAACATTAGTAGCTTGCCTGTCTACGATCACCGTCACCTTAGATTTTGCTATTGCCACACGCTTAATCAACGGCAAAAAATCTTTCGCTATCTGCCTTGCAATACTATCAACACCTGTCTGCAGGTTTTTCTTTTCAAAGGACAGTATCAATTTTTCATCGCTCACCTTATGGGTGCAACAATAAGCCCTGTAAAACAACCAGAGTAACAACATAACAAGGGATGAATAAAACCATATTTGTTTTTTTCCTGGAGTTCTATCTGCTCGCAAATAATCGGCAATCAATTGCTTAACAGGCCGCACTAACAAACCACTATCTTCGATAATCAACTGTGCATGTTTATTCATGTCGCGCATCACCACAAGTGATGTGGTAACCCTACGCATATTCTCTACTAGCTCAACCAAATGTTCAGCTATCGCATCGATATTAAGCAACAAGGAAACATCAGAACCATCTTGGTTAGCTGCTACCAATGTTGCCTTATTGTCAGCAACCATAATGCCAAGACTTTTTTCCAATAGAAATAAATCAGCTTCGATAGAGTCTGAAAGCGCAGCGCGCGCATTCGCATTAACTGCACTGAGAACACTAGCAGTCGCAGCGTTAGCATTCGCCGCCATACGATGTAGTATCAATCGTTGCTCGCGCAATAAGCGTAGCCTGGCAGGATTTTTTAACGCAACTCGTAGCGCATCAATAACGTGGTCATGTTCTACCAATATAGTTGGGAGACGTTGATCGGTGTCTTCAACAGCAGCACGCAAACGTCGCAATTTTTCATCCATAGCGAGCAAATCAGATGCAGCTTCACGAATGGGTTTCCAAATATCGTTTAATTGCTTAAACGTCTGCCAGGATTCACTTTCGCCCTGCTGATATCCAGGCCGTAGCACATCAAGATTTTGTTGGTAGCGCTCAACGTTTGATGCCAACTTTACAAACTCGTTCAATTTAAGCTGGCTAATAGCAACGGCATGATTTGCCATTAAAGCTGATAAAGAATTGAGACTCAATAACTGGTTAATATGTTTCACATCTTGATCGCGCTGCTGATGTAAAAACCAGGCGCTAACAACAATCTGTGCCAACAACACAAGCAACAGCAAAACGTGCCATCGCTTGCGGTCATTAAAAAGCATTAGTAGATAGCGAAAGAAATCTGGCATCTGAACACGCCTTTACGGGGTTGCTTTTGATAATGGCATTAAAGAATCATCAATCGCATTGAGAAAACGTTGTTCGCTTAACAAACGTTGCCAGTCAAATTCATCATAACACTGGCCATCTGCACAACGCTGACCAAGCATATACTGCTCTATATTAAGGGGGTAGAACGCTCGCGAACGCTCGCAGGGCTGGCACTCCATAACACCTAGCACCGCATCAACCAATAAGCCCACATGACCACCATCATGTTTTAGTAATAATACCCGTGTACTGTCTTGATCTCGCACAGCGGGCAAGCCAAGATATTCCCTAAGGTTTGTCACGCTAGCGACATAACCTTGAATACTGCAGATGCCAACAAACCATGACTGAGCATGTGGCATCGGCACAAAGCTCGGTTGCACACTAATTGCTAATATTTTGTTTTTAGCGATGGCAAAGTGATATTCGCCACAGTCGAAAATGGCATAGAGCAATCCATTGACCTCTTGGTCACGATCAGCCTTACGCCGATCACGGGAACTACGCCGATCTTCCATTAATGCTCTATCTCGTCTACGTTGTGATTATTTGCACTAGTGCAGTGTCCTGAATAGTATGCCTATTAAGAAAGCCATTAAATACGCGAGTGCAAGGCGCAGGCCGCAGGGAAGGGTTGTTCCCTTTGCAAGGACTGC